>JAFTJQ010000046.1 GCA_017456285.1 Lentisphaeria bacterium | reverse complement strand
TGCATAAGGCTCATTCCATATCTGGAAATAATTGGTACTGTTTCGATAACGTTCGGCGACTGTGGCGGCGAATTGTGCATACAGCTTATTATCCGGATGGCAGGTCTGAACGAATTTCGGAGCTTCCGCAGCAGCTTTTTTATCAGCGGCAGCCCATTTGGGAGCATTGGCAATCATCAAATATGGGATGATGCCGTATTCCCGGCATTTTTTTACTGCGGCATCATATGTTTTCCAATTCATGGGGCCATTTTCTTGAGGCTGGATCGCTGACCAGCGGATCGTGAAGCGGAGCAGTTTGACTCCGGCATCTCTCATATTCTTGAAATCCTGATCTCTGTGAGGAGTGAATATCCGCTGATGGAGATCCATTACCATTTGAGTACCGAAAAATGTTTCAGGATCATCTTCCCAGTCGTTCCCGATCGGTTCCCAGGTGCTGACGAAAGTTCGGAAGTTTTTTCCGGTAGAGAGATTCAGAGAAATATCATAGAATCCCGGTCGACTGTAATCAAAAGGGAGTTCGATCTCCCGGGATTCTCCAGCTTTCAGGGAGATAGTCTGTTCATACTTCTGTTCAGACTCCTGAGTAAGAGCGAGCTTACTTGAGGCTGAAACTTTGACTGAACTTTCTGTATCGTTTGTGTTGGTGAGAATATATTTGAGCTTCTCGGTATTGCCTTGACGCAGAGGAGCTATTGTTCCGATTTCTCTAAATTGGAAGGTGACTCCTTCATTTTTTTTTTTAGGCAGGACTGATATTGTTTCCTGCTGTTTTGAACTATCGTATTTGACACCTTTGATTTTTATCGATGAGAGAAGAATATCAACAGGATTCATCCCCTTTGCCACTTCTTCTGCTGTCAGGGTTAGACCCGCATGTAAAGTGCCGCGAAGCTGTCCGGCAATGTAAGATGGATAAATTGTAATACTTAGCGAAGCAAGACGAAGCGGCGGATCCATGATACCGTTCCGCTTACTATTGCCACCCCAGTTGTGATATGACTTGCCATCTGGGTCAGTGAAATATGCCGTATAGGTAGTCCATTTATCCCGTCCCAACATGTAACGTTTTTTATAACCGAAATACTCTCCGTCACGGTCGGTAATGAGGAAAGAACAGTGTCCCAAACCGCCTTGATACTCAAGGGAAATACTTTCAATGGATTCCCATTGGAGTTTTGAAATTTCGGGAAACCTGATCCCCATGCCTTTGTTGCTGTTTGTTCCGGGAGGGAGTACATAATTCACTTTTACAACATCTCGGTTTAATGTAGAGTCAAAAACTGTTGAAATTTCACTTTTTGCTCCGGAAGATCCTTCATGGAATTGAACATCGGATGTTTGTTGCAAGAAGAAATCCGCGTTTTCTGCACCAAGTGCAGTACATAGAGTAAAAAGTGTACTGAAGATTATTAAAAAGTATTTCATTATGATTGTCCTTTCTTATTTTTATTTTTTGATTTTTGTAAAATATGTATAACTTGAACAGTAAGACTCAAAAGTAGTTCTGGACATGTTTTCGACATGCCCGTCAGCAAAACTTATATTGGCAGAATCTCCATGACGTGTAAAAATAGCTGCCGATTTTTTATCTGCTTCATCTGTAAAAAATTTGTTGTATTGCAGGAAGCCTTTTTGTGTAACACCGCCTCCGCCATTGTAGTACCACCTGGCTTCTCTGCCGTAATCCATCATCAAAATAGCATTACTCAATGAACCAGCCCACATATTTACTGAAAAAGGAGCTGAAACTGTATTATTTACCATACCATAAGATGTGCTTGGATTTCCTGTTTGTGTTCCACCTGACTCTGCTGAGAGTGATGTTGAAGGACAGATTATTAATTTTTTGATTAAGCTGTCATTACCGCCGATATATTCATAAAGATAAGACTTTTGCCACCAGCGTGGATTCATGCCCTGCCAATCCGCAGCAAGACCATTTGGAGCAAAATACATGTTGTTGTCATCAGTGTATGTAATATGTGCCAATGCAAGCTGTTTTTGCTGATTTACACATGAAATTGACCTTGCTTTTTCTCTTGCTTTGTTCAAGGCAGGAAGCAGCATTCCGGCAAGGATGGCGATGATAGCAATTACTACCAACAGTTCAATAAGTGTAAATTTAAAATTTTTCATTCTCTATCAAATCCTTTCTTTCTTTGTTTGTTTCAAGAGAAAATTCAAATAACTTGCGGAAAAAACAAGTTCTTTTTCTAATGGATAATTACGCAACTGCGGAACGGTACGGCGGAGTTTGACGGAAGCCCCGGTCAACTCCATCATTAATGGTCCCTGATAACCAGTTGCAAGAATCGCCGGGATCAATTCCTCCCAATCGATATAACCAAACCCCGGCGCTTGATGATCATCATTCAAACCAAAGTTATCCTGCAAATGCGTTGTGAAAAGTTTTTTTCCGATACGGCGTACTACATCTGCAATGGTCTGCTTTTTTGTTCCGTTCAAAATATCTTCCAGTAGTTCTGGTTTGCTCAATGTGTTGCCGATAAGGCAATGACCAGTATCCAGATTGATACCGACATCTTCCCGATTCAATGCCTCTACGGTCTGTATGACCAAATCGGCATCGGAGTTTGTTTTTGAGTTCTCATCCGGGTAGAAACACGTTTCCACCGCCAGTTTTACTCCGCAGGCACGGGTCAAATCAGCAACTTTGCCAATCACATCAAGATCACGCTCAAAATCAACATAAGGATCCAAATTCGGTAGATGACAAACCATCACCTGACAGCCCAGAGCAGCACAGACTTCCGCCTCATGCTTCTGCACTTCCAGATAATGTTCCAGTGTATCTCCTACATTCAGATGTTCGGAATGAATACTCCATGTGTCGAATCCGATTTTACGAGCGAGATCTCCGATAACTTTCCCCTCTTCCGGAGTAATCCGGTCAACATGGGAAAATTCCAATGCCCCAATCAAGCCGCTATAACGTTCATATTTTCTTAACACACGCTGATAGGTATCCAGCGTATAGATCCCGGACATACAGTCAGAATCTGTGTTAATTGTATTGCAGCCGATGCAACTTTTCATAAACGATTCCCTTTCTAAATTTTTCAAAATTAATTTTGATATAAATATAAAACCATTTTTTAGATTGTCAATAGATGAAAAATCAGAATACATTATTTTGTGTTTTAATCTATATTTTTTTATTGATTATTAATTTTTGCAACATTATCATCGTATTTTCACTTGATTTTTTTTAAAAGGCAAAGTATATTACGGTATAATCAAATCAGGAACAGTATGAAAAAGAAAAATTTTGTTACAAAACAACAATTAATATTTGAAGAAATCCGGGCAAAAATTCTTTCGGGCGAATATCCCTATGATTTTCAACTGCCGACAGGAAAGGAATTCTGCCAAATGTATTCTGTCTCTCAAATCACAATTTCTTCAGTTTTCGCCCGTCTGCAAAAAGAAGGTCTGATTCACTCTGTTCCACATAAGGGTTCTTTTGTCTGCTATGAACCGGAAGATAATTATTTTTATTATGCAACATCATCCAAAAAAAAGATAAAAATAGTTCATGCGTTGATTTCTCCGTCTCCGGCTTATTTGCACATTATGAATCATTTGGCAGATGTTTTCATGCAAAATAATCCAGATGTTAATATCTCTTTTCGCGAGTTACGCTCTCAAGGCAATTCTGATCCATATTTAGAACTCCAACAGTCTAAAGAGCTTCCAAGCTGCGGAGAATTCTTTTGGCATGCCCGTTATGCATGGGACAATATGCTTTGTCCGCTGGAAGAAATGCCGGGGTTTGAAAAATTATATGAATCGCTTTATACTGAATTTGTTTATCCAACTATCAACAATAAAGGACAACAGCATATACATGCACTTCCTATTTTTCAGGGGATTCCGATTTTTATGATATTGAATCAAGGCCTCTGCGAAAAAGCAGGTGTAGAACCAATAATTCCGAACACTTGGTCAAAACTTCTGAAATTAATTGAAAAGCTCAGCGAATCAAGCAAAAAGACTTCACGTTTTTACGTTACTTCAATAAGTGTGCCGCAAGGACCACACGGAGTAAAACCATGGATAGAAATGCTGGGACAGGACTTTTTTTACCATAGAATGCAATGCACTGATTTAGAGTCGTTAAAAAAAATCTTCACTACTTCGGGGGCACTTTCGGCTTTAAAAAATATGGAAAGCTTGATAAATAACGGAATGGTTCGATATCAGCAAAGTGTAGAATACTTCGCTTTGGGCAATACGGCATTTATGCCTTTTTCTACCACTTGGACTTTGAGTTTGATTCGGACAATCATGCCAGATATCAAAAAAATGATTTTTGCTTCGCCACCGGTGGGGGAAAATAGAATCTACCGTTCGTTCGCTTCTGAATTTTGTATAGGAATTTTTCGAGATGGTATTTACTCGGAGACTCAAAAGGCTATGGTTTGGAAATGGCTCCGTTTTCTTTTGCACCCACAGTCACAATATCTGATTTCCCGGGATTACCATTTGCCGATCAGAAAAGATGCAGCAGTTTTTTTGAAAGAAACTGAGCCGGAACTTTATGAATTCTGCTCCGACGTATTGTATCGAGCTATTCCTCAGCCGGATTTTGTTGGGATAAGGAAAGCTTATCAAATTGTAGGAAATCACATCAGCAATTTCCTCCGTCACCGTCTGACTGCAGAACAATGCCTTAGGTGCATTGTGTCCGATTTAGAAAAAATTACCAAGTAATGCTTCTGCGTCCTTTGAGGGATTATTATACAGAAAAAATACAGTAACAGTCTGCTGAAAATATCCAAAACTTATCAATAGCAACTTTAAAAAACCAACTTCAAAAAGTTACAAAATGTATATTCACCCTTAATGTATATAATTCTATGTATTATACTACTTTATTCTGTAAAACACTTAAAGCTCATTTGAAAAAGAAATATGTCGCATTATATTTTTTGTAAAATTTTACAGCAAAAGGCAGGAAAACACTTTATTGAGAGTAAAGGAGTATAATAAATATGAGTTGGATTGATTGGACGATTGTTATTTTGCCGGTAACAATTTTACTAGGATTGGCGTGGTATTCAAAACGCTATGCCCGTGGCGTGGTGGATTATCTGGCGGCTGGTCGCGTGGCTGGTCGTTATGTGATTTCAGTTGGAGATATGACTGCCGGATTGTCCGTCATCACATTGGTTGCAGGTGTAGAACAAAACTATCAGACCGGTTACGGAATCAGTTTTTGGAATCTGATACTTGCTCCAGTCGCAATCGTGCTTGCATTGACTGGATTTTGTACTTATCGCTGGCGGCAGACCCGATGTCTTTCCAAAGGGCAGTTTATTGAACTGCGTTACGGAAGCAAGAGTTTTCGCATTATCACAGCAATTGTCAGTACTCTTGCGGAAGCTATTACCAATGCTATCGGGCCTGCTATTGCGGCAAACTTCTTTATTTACTATTTGGGATTGCCGCACAAAGTAATGATTTTTGGAGTTGGACTCCCATGTTATGTCATTCTGGTTACGCTTTGTCTGGCTTTGGCACTTTTGATCATCTGGCCTGCCGGGAGAATATCTCTGCTTATCACAGATTGCTGTCAGGGACTTCTTTCTTATCCTATTTTTGTTATAATCGTTGGCTTCATCTTTCTGAATTTTTCTTGGGGGAGTGATATTGCCCCAATCATGGCTGACCGTGCCGCAGGACAAAGTTTTATTGATCCATACGACATCTCGCAATTGCGAGACTTTAATATCTTTGCACTGGTTGTTTCTCTGACAAGCAGCATTATAAATCGTGCAAGTTTCATCGGAAACGACACCTCAAACTCAGGACGAACCCCGCACGAACAGAAAATGGCGGGAATTCTTGGTGCTTGGCGAAACGGCATGGCTTTGGTCATGATACTTGTGGTTGCAGTGATGGTTATCACATTTATGAATTCATCGCGTTTTTCCAAACCGAATGACCGTTTCGCAACCAACAGCAATGAAATCCGCAAAAGCCTTTCCTGCAGGGTGCTGGAACAAGTTGTCGAAGACCCTGAACTGCGGTCGGCAATCAACACAAAAATCAATGCATTGCCCGATGAGACTCATATTGTCGGTGTCAATAAGCCGCTTGCCCAATATCAGACATTAAATCGGGAAACGCAAAGTAATCTTGATGCACAATATTTTGATACAGTTCGCGAAGAACTCGGGGACAATCCGAAAGGGCGTGAACAATTTCAGGAGTACCGCACACTGTATCAACAAATGATGATGCCGACAGTTATGCGGAAAATTTTCCCGGTTGGATTATTGGGCCTTTTCTGTCTATTGATGGTAATGCTGCTAATTTCTACAGACGACACCAGAATTTTCAATGCGGCAGGTTGTGTTTTTCAGGATATTATTCTGCCGTTCTATAAAAAACGTCTAACACCGGAAAAACACCTCTTTTTACTGCGAATATCCTCTCTCGGAGCAACTCTCTTTTTCTTTGTAATTGCAATATTTTTCCGTCAGATGGATTACATCCACATGTTCACGACTATCATGGCTGCATTTTGGCTGGGTGGGGCTGGTCCTATTATGGTATTTGGTCTTTACACCAGATTTGGGAATCTTACTGGTGCTTGGTGTGCATTATTCTTCGGTTCAGGGACTTCCATGTTGGGACTTTTCCTTCAACGAAATTGGGCTGAAATCGTTTATCCATGGATCGAAAGACATGGCTGGACTGGAGCCATTGATAATGCTTTGCGTACACTGAGCGGTCCCTTTGAACCCTATATTCATTGGCGTATGGATGCGGTGAAATTTCCGATTAATTCCTACGAAATATTCTTTATCTCCATGATTCTTGCCATCAGTAGTTATATCATCGGTTCTCTGCTGACTTATAAACCTTTTGATTTAGATAAACTGCTGCATCGAGGCATTTACAGCGACGGTACAGAGGTCAAACCTACACCATGGTCGATTCGAAATATATTCAACAAACTTATCAGCATTACCCCGGAATACACAAAGAGCGATAAAATTATTGCATGGAGTGTTTTTATCTACACATTCGGTTACAAGATTTTGCTTTCTTTTATCGTAGTTGTAATATGGAATGCGATTTCTCCCTGGCCGCTTGATTGGTGGAAAAAATATTTCTTGATATTCTCTCTGGTTATTCCGGCAATTATTGGAGTAATTACTACGGTCTGGTTTTGCTGGGGTGGCGTAGTGGATGCACGACGGTTATTCATTGATCTGAAAAATCGCAAGGAGGATGCCAATGACAACGGACAGGTTTTTCAAGCAGATGATAAAAAGTAAACTGCTTTTCATGGTCAATAAACATAGGGGTTTCTATCGTGAACTATGCTGAAATCAATGCGGACTGCCCGAAATATGAGTCATTAGAGAGTTTCCTGATGCTGCGAGCAATCCATTATGCAGTAGAATTCCATAAGGTTAATGAGATCCGGTTCAGCTTTGCCGAACCGTCTGTGGAAGTTGCGGAGATGTGGAGAGAATCCTTAAATCGGAAGAAGCGAGAGGTCAAGTTGATTTATCAAGCTGCCATGCCGAATGTGGTAAAATTTGCCGCTCCGGATTGCCGCTTCATGATAAATGGCGTGAGACATGTTCAGTTGGGTATTCCAGAAATTCCTGATCTTACAGATTTTCATCTGCATACCAGTTTGGCATATTGCTCTGAAAATATGGATGTAAAAAAAGCCGTTGGACTGGCTCATATTTCCGGAGTAAAGCATGTGAATTTTGCCGAGCACTCCGGACAGCTTTACTGCTCAGCAGATACTTATTGGAACAACCGTTTCCGCTGGCAAAATCGGCAGACAGATGAAGACCTTACTGCGAATTATCACGAGCTAATTAAGGCAGAAGCACTTACCGATTGTATGTTCGGTACCGAACTTGATGTAGATGCAGACAACGTCGTAAGCGTCATTCCGGGATTGAATGGTTTTCGCCTCGGAGCAATTCATTTTCTGGAAAATAATTTGAGTTTTGAAGATAAAAAGCGGGATTTTATGTGCCGTTTGGATGCCCTTTTGGATTCGGGTATCGACATTCTGGCACACCCATTTAGGGTATTTCTGAAAGGAGGCATGCCGATTCCTGAAGATCTTTTTGAACCTGTTGCAGAAAAAATTGTCCGTGCCGGGGTTGCAGCTGAAATTAATTTTCACTCCAATCATCCGCAGCCGGAATTTGTCAAACTGGTGCTGAAAAAAGGCGGCAGAATATCTTTCGGAACGGATTCCCACCACCTTTACGAAGCGGGATATTTAACTCCACATTATGAATTTTGCAAAATGCTGGATATTGCGGGGAAACTGGATTCTTTACTATTACATGCAAATATAGTAGATATGGAGTGATTTATGAAAATACCACAAGCAGGATTTTATCCTTTCTGGTTCTGGAATGGGGTTCAAGAAGAATCAGAAATAATTTATCAACTCAATGAGATTGCAGATTCTGGCTGCAAAGGATTTGCCTTGCATTCACGCAAAGGCAATCAGATACCATATCTTTCTGACCGCTGGCTTGACCTTGTTGAATTCACCTGTGAAGAAGCCAGCAAAAGAAATCTGAAAGTCTGGCTTTATGATGAAGACGGTTTTCCAAGCGGCAATGCCGGAATGCGTGTACAGAAAAACCGGACTGATCTACTTCAGAAAAGTCTGCATTTTTCCGTAGTCCCAAGCGACCCTGAAATTACTGCATTCGCCTCTTTTTCAGCGGATGGAACAACAGTCGTATCCGAAAAAGAGCTGACTCCGGGAACTCCGGTTCTGCGTTTTGAACTGCACCTTAATCCGGAACACGTTGATACGCTTTCTCCTGATACGGTAAAATATTTTTTGAATTTGAATCATGAACTTTATGCCAAGCGAATAGGCAGATTTTTCGGTAATACCGTAGAGGCGGTTTATACTGATGATGAAAGTTTCCTTGTCTGGTATGAAAACTCCTTCGTCTGGTCTGAAGCGTTGGAAAATGAGTTGGGTTCATCGTACCGCAATCATCTGGGAAAACTCGTAATTGATCAGCCGGGCAGTGCGGAATTTCGCAAAAAATATTATCGTGCAGCTCAAAAACTTTTTATTGAAAACTTCATCAAGCCCCAGCAAAAATGGTGCCATGATCATGACCTTGTTTATCTCGGACATCTTTGCGGCGATGAGGGACCTCGCAGCCGTACGGTTAAAAATTATTGTTCTCCGGAACCGTATTATCTGGCTGAAGATATTCCGTCAGTTGATGATTATTTACTGGATATGAGAGATTTAGGTTATTTAAAGCGCCCATATACAGGTGATGAGTACCGAATCAATCCATGCGGTTTGGAAAGGTGTTATCCATTATATACTTATCTAAGTGCCTCTTCCGTTGCAAATCGCAGCGGAGTCAAACAGGTTTCATCAGAAACATGGGCATTTCTCGGTTGGAATATGCCAGTTGAGTTTCTTGAGCCGCAGACTCTTTTTGAGATCGCAATGGGACAAACCCTGCTTACTCCGCACGCATTTTATTATACACTTAAGGGCGAAGCGGAGCAGGACTGTCCACCAAGTTATTTTATTCAACAGCCGTATTGGCAGATGCTAAAAAAACGGCTTCCAGTCTGGAGCCGCCTGGCAGAACGTATTGAGGCGATGCAGCGTATGCCGGAAACAGTTCTAATTGTACCAGATGTTCTTATTGCCATGCAGAATGGTGCAACTTTGACTGGAAATCCAGATAAACTGGCAGAAGCTGATTTGATGCTGCAAAATCTGATTCTGCAAATGATGCGCCGCCATATTGATTTTGATTTGATAGAAGAAGTACAAATTCAAACTTCTGTCCGTGATGGATCAGTATTAAACGCAGGAAAAATGTGTTATACCAATATTGTGTATTGTACTGCACTTCCATTATCAGAGCAAACTACTGCAAAAATTGCCGGTATGAATATCTTTGGCGAAAGTGATCTTGATTCAATACCGCATCCTGCTACTTTCCCTGAAGAACTGCTCGTAGTTAAACGTTTAAAAAATAATGGAAGTAATTCATGGTTCCTTCAAAATCTTTCGGGGGAACCGATGAAACTATACTGTTCATTCCCAGAACCAAATCTTTTTATAGTTGATCCCATAACAGAAACTGCAGTATTCAGAGGAGATGCTTTCCCTGAAACATTTACTCTGCCTCATGGTAAAGTTTTGTTGCTTGAAAAAGAGTGGAACGGAAAAATCCTTGAGTTTAATAAATCTGTTTTTGCTCCACTTGGCGAGGAACTCCCATTACGTCTGCAAAATAAGTTGGGAGATCTGGTTAAACAGGGATTGGCAGGAAAGACTGGTAATTTTGACTATCGTGCAGAATTTGATGGTTCTGCCCGGATTTTGGAACTTTCCATGACAGGAGGGGTTGCCGAAGTTGAAATCAACGGAAAGATTGCAGGGATTTGCTGGGGCAGTGATACTATTGCCATTGCTGATTTTGTTCAGACGGGAAGTAATGAACTTGTGGTACACTTTGCCAATACAGCAGGTAATCAATACGGCAAAAAAGATACTCCATTCGGAATTGAAACAATAAAAATATTTAAATAAGGAACAGCTTATGAAATTCGGACATTTTGACGACACAAATCGCGAGTATGTTATTACAACTCCAGAAACTCCGTTGCCTTGGATCAACTATCTGGGCATGGATTCCATGTTCGGTATCTGCTCACAGACTGGTGGCGGATACAGTTGGTACAAAGATGCAAAACTTCTGCGGATCACCCGTTACCGCTACAATAACATTCCTGCTGATCAGGACGGACGTATTTTTTATCTCAAAGAGAATGACGATGTCTGGAGTCCTGCGTTCCGCCCCGTTAATACGCCGGTGGAGAATTTCAAATGCCGTCATGGTCAAGGGTACACGATAATTTCCAGTTCTTTCAAAGGTATCGATTCTGAACTGCGCTTTTTCGTACCTCTTGGCGAGAATGTGGAGATTCGTGAATTAAAAATCACAAACAATTCAGAACAACAACGCACGTTGAAGGCATTCTGTTTTACTGAATTTTGTCTCTGGAATGCCGCAGATGATGACCGCAATTATCAACGTCTGCTTTCCTGTGGCGAAGTAGAGGTCGAGCCTGATGTCATTTATCATAAAACCGAATTTCGTGAACGCCGTAATCATTATGCTTTTTTGGCAGCAAGTGAAGTTCCGTCATCGTTTGATACAGATCGGGATGTTTTCCTTGGCGGATCTTTCGGCACACTTGCCATGCCAGCAGCGATAAAAAATGGAGGGTGTTCCAATAGTATTGCCCATGGTTGGTATCCATGTGCCGCACAACAGTTTGAGGTTACTTTGAATCCCGGCGAGACCAAAAGACTCAGTTTCCTGCTCGGTTTTATTGAAATCCGGGACGGCAAGAAATTTTCAGCCCTTGATGTCATCAATAAACAGCCGGCACACGAGCTTATCGCAAAATTTAACTCGCCAGAAAAAATTGATGCTGCATTTGCGGCACTGCGTGTAAAATGGGATGAATTGCTCAATATTTTTACTATCAAGTCTAACGATGACAAATTCCAGCGTATGGTCAATATTTGGCATCCGTACCAGACGATGTGTACATTCAACTTCTCACGTTCCACTTCACTTTTTGAAGTCGGGGTCGGACGCGGCATGGGATTCCGTGATAGCAATCAGGACTTGCTGGGTTTTGTCCATCTTGCTCCGGAACGGGCACGACAGCGTATTCTTGATCTTGCGGCAACGCAGAAAGAAGATGGCGGAGCCTATCACCAGTATCAGCCGTTGACCAAACAGGGTAACTCTGAAATCGGTGGTAACTTTAACGATGATCCCATGTGGCTGATCCTTTCGGTGTGTGCCTATATCCGTGAAACCGGAGATGTTTCGATTCTGGATGAAATGGTTGATTATGACAACAAAAAAGAGTTGGCTCAACCGCTGCTGGATCACCTTTTCCGTTCTCACAATCATTGTATGAATAAACGCGGACCGCATAAGCTCCCCTGTATCGGCAGAGCCGATTGGAACGACTGTTTGAATCTGAACTGTTTCTCTACTGAACCCGGAGAATCGTTCCAGACTTTCGGAACAGGAGAAGGTGCGGTTGCAGAAAGTTTGATGATTGCGGGACTCTTTGTCCGTTCCGCCAGAGAGTTTTCTTCGCTGCTTCAATTCCTCGGCAAAAACGATGATGTTCGAAAAGTAGAATGTGATATGGCAGAAATGATTAATGCTGTAAAACAGTTCGGTCGTGATCCCGAATGGTATTTGCGAGCTTACGATGCAAATGGCGCTAAAATCGGTTCTGCCGAATGTGAAGACGGTAAAATTTTCATTGAATCAAATGCTTGGTGTGCAATGGCACAAATCGGCAAAGATGATGGTTTCGACCGCAAGGCTTTAGACTCTGTTGAAAAATATCTTGGAACTGAACACGGGCTTATCCTGCAATATCCTGCATATAAAACCTACAATTCCGATTGGGGAGAAATGACCAGTTATCCTCGTGGTGTTAAAGAGAACGGTGCTGTATTCTGTCACTGTAACCCGTGGGTGATCATTGCCGAAGCCATGTACGGCAATGCAGATCGGGCATTTGCCGATTACATCCGTATTGCTCCGGCATGGCGAGAAGAAATTTCCGAAATCCACCGCTGTGAACCTTATGTTTATGCTCAGATGATTGCTGGTAAAGAGTCACCCCGTTTCGGAGAGGCAAAGAACTCCTGGCTCACCGGAACTGCTGCATGGAATTATCTGGCTGCCACCGGATATCTTCTCGGTATCCGTGCTGATTATTCCGGATTGATCGTTGATCCGCAGTTGCCGGAAAAGGAACTTCCCGTGACGGTATCACGTACATTCCGTAATTGCCGATACGAGATCGTTATCCGCAAAGGAAATGGGAAACGTCTGCGGGTCAATGGTATAGAGCAACTGTTCGGTACTCCGATCCAGCCGAAAGAAAATACGACAATTAATGTCGAATGTGAAATTTAAGGAATGACCTGAAATGAGAAATTTCATCTGGGAAGACTGCTGGTATTTCGGTGCAAATTTTATTCCGTCAACAGCGATCAATCAGTTGGAAATGTGGCAAAAAGAGACCTTTGATCCTACAACAATAGACCGCGAACTCGGATTTGCACGAAAAATAGGATAAAGAAAGACAGTCTGCAAATTTTATTATATAAATTCATTGTGATACAATCGACTTTAGGCGATTGTGCTTCATTTTTGAGCGATAGCGATAAATGCTTCATATCGGAACGATAGTGGAGATGTTTCATCTGAAAGGCTTTTTTATGAAGCACGGCTACGCCGTATGAAGCGGCACTATTGTGCCATGAAGCGCACCTTTGTTGCATGAAGCGAAGCCTTTTCAGGCTTCATATTTTTTTGCTCAAAAATTGAGCAAAAAAATGGTGGGCGTAGCAGAACTCGAATCTGCGACCTTCACGATGTCAACGTGACGCTCTAACCAACTGAGCTATACGCCCACTTAAATATATTAAATAACTCATCGGATCTCCGAACCGAAGTTGCGACTGACATTCAAGTAAATCGAGGAAAACTCTTGCCCCCCTCTCTTAATCCTTTTCTCGCAACCCCCACATATTTTCGGGTCACCCCTGTGAGTTATCGAAGGCGAGAAACCCATAATTAATGAGTCTCACCGCTTAAGTGTTTAATAATATAGCATCAAAAATGAAAAAAGCAAATCATTTTTTGAAAAAATTAATGGTTTTTTCAAGTCCATACTCTAAAGTGACAGTCGGATGCCAGTTGAGAGTGGTTTCTGCTAAAGTAATGTCAGGGCGGCGACGGGTCGGGTCGTCAGATGGTAATGGCTTAAAAACCAAATTGCTTGAGGAAGCGGTGAGTTTGATAATCAATTCCGCAATTTCAAGCATATTGATTTCATGGGGATTGCCCAAATTTACAGGTCCGGGAAAATCATCAGATGATTGCATCATGGCTGTTAACCCCCTGATCAAGTCATCAACGAAACAGAAACTTCGTGTCTGCCTGCCATCTCCGAAAATTGTAATATCCTGATTGTTAAGTGCTTGTGAGATGAAGTTTGTTACTACTCTCCCATCATCTGCACGCATAAACGGGCCGTAAGTATTAAAAATTCGGACTACTTTGGTTTTGAGTTGATATTTTCGGTGATAATCGAAAAAAAGACTTTCGGCAACTCGTTTGCCCTCATCGTAACAACTGCGAATGCCGATTGGATTTACATTGCCACGATAGGATTCAACTTGCGGATGCTGTAAAGGCTCACCATAAACTTCGCTGGTCGAACTGAGGAGAATTTTGGCTTGATGTTTGTTTGCCAAGTCAAGCATATTGAGCGAACCATTAAAACAAGTTTGGGTGGTAAAAATCGGCTCTTTTTGATAGAATGGCGGTGAAGCAGGGCAAGCAAGGTGATAAATTTCATCAATTTTATCGGCGAAATCGAGCGGAGTAATTATGTCATGCTCCACAAAGCGAAAACGCTCATTGTCAAGTAATTCCGCAATATTTTCGTACTTCCCGGAGTATAAGTTGTCAACACCGATGATGAAGTTGTCGGGATTTTTCAGTAATTCGCGACAGAGATTTGCCCCGATAAACCCGGCAACTCCGGTGATTAAAATTGTTTTTTGCTTATTCTGCATTTTCGTATAAATTCAAAATGGTTTTCAGCTTATTGCTATGGAAAATTAAGCGGAGATAACGATTTTCCTTGATCGGATACATCCAGGTAATATTGCGTTTGTCCGGAGTGAAAATCGGCGGCACCGGCCCGTAAGCAAGTTCAATTTCTTTTTTGGTCATGCCCTCGGTAATAACGGCTTTTTTGATATTAGCGGCGGCTTCAGCGGAAACATCGGCAAGCAGTTTGTCCAAAGGCTGAACGGTGAAGGTCATTTGCACAAATTCCTGCATGTTGCACATGCGTTCGCCGCGGTCAAGTTTGATGGTGAATTGCTCGCCGGAAGCGACCGGAGCGAAAGTAACTTTTTTCTCATCACATTCAATAATCTCTACTTCAGTTCCGATCGGCAGAATTGTTCCTTGTTGAATATTCAGGCAATTGATATTATCCGCTTCAGTGTACCAAATATTGTATTTTGTGTAGAGTTTGTCATCAAGCTGCATTTGCAGCACTTCGCTGACAACGACAGTTCTGGCACATCCTGAAGTAATTGCAACTGCAATGACCAATAATAAAATTTTTGTAAATTTTTTCATAATAACTCCTGTTTTTATTTTTTTATAATTTTTAATTAAAAATAATATTCAATAATTGCATTTTTGCGTAATTTTTCAATATATTCAGAAAAAACTCTTTCCCTTTCAGTTTTTTCAAGTTTTTTCCTTAAATCCTGCTCAATTTCACGGAGCGGAATCTCCCGTCCTTCCTCAATTTTGTTGATAAGCAGAAAATAAATTCCTTCGGTGGTGGTAATCGGTTCTGAAACAACGCCTAATTTTTTCTGCTCCACGAAGTTTTTAAATTCCTCACGAATTTCTTTCAAACTGAAATTACCGATAATGCCATTGTTTTTGCGACCGATTTCATTGTCGGAATATTCAGCCGCCGCAAAAGGAAAACTGCTTGGGTCGTTTTTCAGAGTTTCAGCAATTTTTTCGGCAGTTTCTTGATAATTTTCCCGCATATTGGAAATAAAAATCATGGAAAGTTCAAATTTGTCAGGCAGTGTAAATTCGGTTTCTTTATTTGCTTGATAGTATTCGTAAATCTTTTTTGGAGAAATATTTACATGGGTGTACAGAGTTTTGCCGATGAGGTACTCAACAATGACTTTCTCACGGATTTTTTCCCGAAATTCAAAAATATCTAAACCGTTTTCACGCAATAATTGATAGAATTTTTTTCGGCTCAAATAATTTGTTGATTGGGCGATGTCATCGATAGCATTATTAACGTACTCCTCCGGGATTCGGAAAGTGCCGCGCTCATACTCGGCGACAATCAGTTTGCGATTGATGATGTCATCAACTAATTTTTTACGCATCTCGGCAATAATCTCTTTTGCTTGATTGATATCCAAGGCGGCGGCGAGGATGTTCTCGTCTTTGGCAGATTCGAAAATCACATCGCTCAAAATAATCGGTACACCATTAACCGACGCCAGAATCGAGTCAGTTTGAGTCGGTACTTGAGATTTTTCAGTTTCTGCAAGCAGGGTCAAACTTGCCATTATCAAGCACAAAAAAGTTAAAAATTTTACCAATTTAAGTTTCATAAATTTCTTTTATCTATTCAGCATTTCTCGTCTGTTTTGAATTTGCCCGCTTTATTGCCGAAGTAATCGCAGCAAAAAAACTTCCTGTATCCGCCCGATTTTGCCAAGCAATGTCAAAGGCACTGCCGTGGTCGGGACTGCAACGAATTATCGGCAGTCCCAAAGTGGAATTAACACCACTTGAAAACGCCAGCATCTTAAATGGAATATGCCCCTGATCATGGTACATCGAAACAATTCCATCATATTTTTGGTAGTTGCCGTTAGCAAAAATCACATCCGGTACCTGCATGTCTGCAATATCGATATTTTTGCTTCGCAAATACTCAATTACTTTGCGGGTAATTCGCTCATCTTCATCGCCCATACACCCATTCTCTCCTGCATGCGGATTAAGTGCCATTATGGCGAGCTTGGACTTGGTAACTCCCTCGTCCATAAGCACTTGGTGCAGTAGTTCTGCTACTTGCAGTACTCGGTCAAATGTTATGGACTTCGCCACATCAGCAATCGGAATATGGGTAGTAACAAATGCTACATGCAATTTCCCGCTTGACTGCATCATGGCAAAATCATTGCAATTGCAAATTTCTGCAATTAATTCAGTATGACCCGAAAATTTAATTCCTGCCAAATTGACGGAATATTTATTTATCGGTGCGGTAACGATTGCATCAATTTTGCCGTTTACTGCATCAATTGCCGCAGTTTTTACTGCCTCGTAAGCCGCTATTCCGCAATTAGGGTCGGGAGTGCCGATAGGGAGGATATCCGCCGAAAGGAGATTACTTGTTTCTCGAATTTGTAACTCATTGAATTTGAGAGTTTTACTGCTGTAGAGTTCAAAACTTTTTTGCAATACAGTTTTTTCTCCGTACAAAATAAATTCAGCTCTATCCTTAAACTCTTCAGCGTCAATGGCTTTGATTAATAACTCCGGGCCGATACCTGCGGCATCCCCCATAGTTAAAGCAATTCGAGGCAGTCTCCGTTCGGTATTACACATTTTTACCAAGTCTGCCCTTTGCTCTCAAAATATTTTGCCACGTTGGGGATGTACGGCTTGATAAGTTTCTTAATCGCAATAGCGTACTCTTTAATTTCCCATTGTGCGTGGTCGCTGTCGCGAAGTTCCAGGAAGTGCAGCAGATTTGATAAGTCAACCGTACCCCAGAAAGTAACCATCATATTTTGCGGTAATACGCCGCGAGCCTGTTCTCTGCATGCACCCTCGGCAAGCAATTTCTCGTAAAGTGCAAAAGATTGCTGATTATGGTCGGCAATCATTTTTCTTAATGCCTCATCCTCAAATGTTTCGTCCGCAAATGATGCCTGATGGTTGCTTTCTGCCTGACGTCTCAACTTCTCCGGAGTATAAAATTCCATGTTGATTTCGGTGTAGCGGCGTGAGATTTCATTGTAAGACCAAGTGCGGTGTCTGTGCCACTGTCCGCGAATAAACAAGGGGCAATGAATGCTGAAGGTAAAAACCATGTGTTCCAGAGGACTGGTGTGCTTATTCTCAATTAAATACTGGAGCAGTTTGACATCTTTGTCATCCATTTCGTTTTTGATTTTTCCGAAAGACACTCTGGCGGCATTTACGATAGTAGCTTCAGTTCCGAGGTGGTCAATTAAACCTACCCAGCCCTGTCCGCCTAAAACTTTGACATGATTTGCGGGGGGGACATTTAAGTTTTCCATAATTTCTCTCCGTAATTTATATTAAAATTTAGTTAATTGTTGCTGTAAATTAAGTGTTATTTCGTCAATAATTTGTGCCATTGCGGCAACGTAAGAAGCTGCATTATCGGCTTCTGCTTGTTTGGTTGCTTTGAAAAACAATTCTGTTACTTCGCCTTTGCCTGCTGAGTTTGAAATTTTTTTAACTTCGAACTTCAATGCTGCGGTGCAGTTGCGAGTATCCTGATTAATCGCAAAGTCATAAAGCACTGCGGAAATATCAAAAATAACTGAATTATTTTCTGTAAGTGGCAATGAATTAATAATTTTTCGCTGAATCATAAGTTCCGGGGATTGAATCCAGAGATTGTGCCGGTCAATAAATTGCCTGCCGTCGTTGCCTGAATAGATGAAGTTGTTGCCGACGGGGGTTAAATTGCGGATCAATTTAAATTGAATCGCCCCTGCCATCGGGACTTTTTGAGCATCGACGGCAGTAGGTATCTGGTTTATATCATAATAATTTATTTCCGGGTTGCTGTGAAAAATGCAACCGCTGAAACTTAAAGTCATTGCTGACAGCAGCAACAATTTTATTGATTTTAACATAAGTTATTTTCCTGTTTTAAATATATTCATTCTATATAAGATAAATCCTAAATACAATTTTTCAAATTAATTAGTCATTTTTTTTATTCAATTTTCGGTATTATTAGAGTTTTTCCTGTTTTTAACTGGTTTGCATTGGTCATATTGTTTGCTTGCATTATTTTGCGATAATGCTTGATTGTTCCATAAAATTTCTTTCTTATTCCGCTTAAGGTATCGCCTTTTTTTACAACGTATTCAGTCGGTAATTCGTCTTTCGGTACATCGATTTCCATGGGCGGAAATTCTGATTGCATTGGTTGTT
>JAFTJQ010000014.1 GCA_017456285.1 Lentisphaeria bacterium | reverse complement strand
ATTTGCCGAAATTAATTTAAATGCCAATACTTCCTCATGATTACGGCAATCAAAAACTATAGTCTTTCCTTTGTAAGCTTCTCTCATCTCTTCTAAATTAGTAAGTCCTTGAGCGTAAAATTTTTCGTCCCCCTCAAGTTCAGGGAAATCGTGTTTATTGTACTTTGCCATCTATGATAAACTCCTTGCTTTTTTGCGATAAAAAAAGGCACATCCCGAAGAAGTGCCAAACTCTACGTTTAGGACATACGTACAAGAAAACACAATCCCGAAATGTGCCGCATTGTCACATGCGGACACACTGATGTGAATGTTTTTCTTGTAATGTTTTATCTAAGGTCCTAATTCAGAGTTTGACAATTACAATCAGTTTATATCTTTAATTTTATCTTTGTTTGTTTTTCTTATAAATTTTTCCTTTTGTTGTTAAACAATACAAATTTTGACATAATATAACCGCAGTAGTTGTAAAATGCAAATACTACAATTAAAAAAATTAAGAATTATGAATTAAGAATTATGAATTACGGTAGGTGTCGTGCTTGTGGCACGACTAATAAAATGCTGGATGCTTCGTCGCTTTTGCTCCTCTGCATGACGGCTATGTATTGTGCCTCGGAGACAAAGACAAACCAAACTCGTCATTCAGAGCGAAGCGAAGAATCCAGAAAAAAATAATCGTGTTGATTATGAGGACATTCGTACTTTTGTCCTGTCAACGGCAAGGAAGAGGGGGAATACAAAGGGGGAGAGTAACTTGGAGCGATTTAGTGACAAGTGGCAATCTCCCCCGTTGTGTGGCAACTCGTGGCAAAAGATTTAAGGTGTCATTCCGCAAAAAAGCGGGAGGACAACTTGAAAATTTTGCCACATTGAAGCAATCACCAAACCGCCATATTACACCCACTCAAATTACAATTGTCCAGCCTGATGGCTGGTTGCTGGGGTGTGGGGAGTGCAATCAACTCCCCACAAAAAAACAATCTACCAACGCAATCATGATCTGTCTACGGCAACTCCATGCCTCCATGCGTCTTCGGAGAACGGCGTTAGTCCCCACAAAAAAAATAATTAGCGGCGAGATTTTTTGCGTTGTCTCATTCTTTCCAGATAGATTCGCATTTTTGCTTTGGTGGCAGGACTGATTGAGGCATCAAACTCTGCTCTTTCGGCACCGCCTTGCGGAATAATCTGCTTGCTTCCCGTCATTCTGGTTTGAATTTGAATCATTCGGTGTGCCTTTTCAAAGCGGTCAATATCGACATCGAGCATTTGATTTTGTTCTTCCTCGGAGAGTTCAAAAAATTTATCAACTCTGCCTGCGACATAACTATTCATCATGTTACGCATCTGGCGGCGAGATTTTTCCTGATTAATGGTAATTAGGTGCTTATTGAGGATATTTGCTTTTTGATTGGCGGGAATCTGATCCATAAACTTCAGTTTTTCTTCAACTGATAGCTCTGTAAAGTCTTTAGACTCAAGGAATTTTCCAACTTCTCCTGCTTGCATATCCAATGGGTCGGGAGCAGTCGGCTTGATTTCGGTCGGTTTATAGATGAAAATTAATGCCGCGATGATAATGAGGATTATCAAAACAATGATTTTAACTATTTTTTTCTTTAATTTAGTGTCCATTTTTTGTTGCTCCGCTCTTTAATTATTTGTGATCAGCCACATGTCCGTCACCCCAATAGACATTGACGGAACCGGGTTTCCCCGCCGGACCGTGAAACCAGCGGAAATCGTAAACTAACGGCATATCATTGACGGTGTATTTCCCAGGAATTTCATCGACAAGCGGTTCAAAATAATCATAACTCGTTCCCTCTGCTTCATAGAAAGTTTTGTCATTGGTCAAACTGGAAGTTGAAGCTTCTTTGTAGGTTTCGGTTTCGGGGTCAAAGATGTAATCATTATAATTTTTTTCAGGCAAACTGTCGCTCGGACAGCGGTAAACTTTGTTTTTCTTATCAATATAAGCGATTAATGCTTCGGGCATTGAGGGGAGAATTTCATCCCCGCCGAGACTTGGCATGGTATTAATTGACGGATAGACTTTTTGGTCTTCATAATACATGTGTACAAAAGTTCCGATTTGCTTTAAATTGTTCTTGCAGGCGGTGCTTCTGGCTCTGGCTCTTGCCTGATTAAGTGCCGGCATAAGCAGTCCTGCTAAAATAGCAATAATAGCAATAACTATCAGTAATTCAATCAATGTAAAACAACTTTTTTTCATAACATTATCCTTTCCCAAAAAATAGTTTAATATTTCTAAAATTTTTATACGACGATACAAGTACTATAGCATATATTTATTGTTTTGCAACTGTGAAAATACGAAAAGGCTGTTTTTATATTGATAAATTACATTTTATTGTATAATGATGTAATTTTTGATGTCGTGGATTGCTGATAACAACTATTTCAGTTTCAGACTATTCAAAAACAAAATTTGATCAAGTACGGTAATCGCCGCCATTGCTTCAACCACTACCACAACTCTGGGGCATAAGCATGGGTCATGGCGACCTTTGACTTCGCAGATGACGTTATTATTTTCGACATCGCAGGTCTCCTGTTTCAATGAAATTGACGGTGTCGGCTTGATCGGCAGACGGAAAATCACCTCCGCTCCTGTTGAGTGTCCGCCTAAAATTCCGCCTGCATGGTTAGAGAGCATTTTGCCGTCACGCATCGGGTCATTATTCAAAGAACCACGCATGCAGCGAACATTGAAGCCATCGCCGAATTCAATTCCTTTGACTCCGCCGATAGATAACATTGCTTTTGCAAGTTCAGCGTCAAGTTTGTCAAAAACTTCATTGCCGACTCCAGCCATTAAGTTGCGGATTCGACACTCGACCAATCCTCCGATACTATCGCCGTCTTGGGCGACATCGATAATTAAATCCTCCATTAACTTCGCTTTTGCTGGCGATGCGGAACGGACGATATTTTCTTCAATAAAATCTTCTACGAACTCATCGGATTCAATACCGCCGACTCCTTTGGTATAGGCAACAATTGAGATATTGTAATACTCTTTAAGAATTTTTTTCGCAACCGCACCTGCGGCTACTCGTGCGAGAGTTTCTCTCCCTGAACTTCTGCCGCCACCGCGATAATCACGAATGCCGTATTTTGCGAAAAATCCCAAATCTGCATGTCCGGGGCGGAAAATATCCTTGATATTAGAGTAATCTTTGCTCCGCTGGTCTTGATTAAAAACTACGATTGTTAAAGGTGTTCCACTTGTTTTGCCCTCAAAAACGCCGGAGAGAATTTGACAGGAGTCGTTTTCTTTGCGTTGAGTAGTAACTTTGGACTGACCCGGCATTCGGCGGTTAAGTTCTTTTTGAATGTCATCTTCGGTGAGTGATAAATTCGGCGGTACTCCGTCAATTACTACTCCCAAAGCCACTCCGTGAGATTCCCCGAAAGTAGTTATTTTGAATAAATTTCCGAAACTATTACCAGCCATAAATTCCTCTCAATTTCTGAATCAATGATTCATAATTCAGCAACATTCAGAGAGATAACCCGCAAGTTTCTCCTCCAAAATCGCTAAATTATTTTCTAAATCGCCGTCCTCCAAGTGAACGATAACATCGGCATATTTTTCATAAAAGTTTTCACGTTCCTCGGATAATTCATCAAAAACCGCTCTCGGATTTGCTTCATTCTGCAAGTATCCCGGCATCCCGCCTGCGATGATTCGCTCCCAAGCAACATCACGGGGAATTGCGATATAGACCAATAAACCCAAATTTTTGAGCTGTTCATCACTGACATCGGGATTATCGGCAACTCCGCCGCCCAAAGCAATAACTCTCTCCTGATCGTCTTCTTCGCTGCTTTCATTCAATTGAGCGATTGCGGCGGCTTCCAATTTACGGAACTCCTGACGTCCGAGTTTCAGGAAAATTTCACGGCATGAGAGTTTCTCGCCGTTACTGAGCAAGTAATTTGCTTCAATTAACTCATCAGAATCCACAAATAAAGTATCTCGCATTTCTGCCAGGGCTTTACCTAAAGCACTTTTGCCTGCGTGCTTTATTCCAACTAATACTATGTTCATAATATCGAATCCGGTTTTATGATTTCAGTTCCAATACCTTTATCGGTAAAAATTTCAAGTAATAATGAGTGCAGGACTCTGCCGTCAATCATGTGAACTTTATTAGTTCCGCTTGCCAGAGCTTCCATACTGCTTTTGATTTTCGGCAACATGCCGCCTGAGAGAATTTTATCCTGAATCAACTGATCTACCTCGTCGGTACAAATTGTTCCGATTACGCTTGATTCATCAGCAGGGTCTCTCAAAACTCCCGGTACATCGCTCAAGAAAACCAATTTTCTTGCCTTAATAGCCTGTGCAACTTTGCAGGCAGCAACATCCGCATTGATGTTATAGACTTCGCCGTTTTCGCCGAGTGCCAAAGGTGTAATCACCGGTACTTTGCCCTGATTGATGAGATTCATAATTTTGTCTCCGTCAACTTCGGTAATCTCTCCGACGAACCCAATATCCTGCTTTTCACCTGTGATCGGGTCAACCGAAAAGGTGCGTTTAGCTTTGAATATCTCTTTGCCGCTCAAACTTACTGCATTTCCACCTGCGGCGACTGCGAGTTTGACTAATTCAGCATTTACCTGATTATGAAGTACATCGTCAACGATTTTAATAGTTTTTTCGCAAGTATGACGCAAACCATTAACGAATTTTACGGGAATATTCTGCTTTTTGAGTTCAGCGGAAATCGCTTTGCCGCCGCCGTGAATAACTACGGGGCAGAAGCCGATGCACTCCATAAGGACAATATCACGCATGGTGTTTTTGACCAATTCGGGATCTTCCATTGAACTGCCGCCGAATTTTACCGCAATCAGAGCCTTGCGAAATTTCTGAATATAGGGAAGAGCTTCGACGAGAATCGAAGCCTTGTTAATAGTATCTTGCATTTTTTCTTCTTTATTCATAATCAAACCTGAAATATTTGCCCGGTTGTGTAGTTACCACTTGAGCAAAACTGCTCCCCAAGTTAAACCGCTTCCAAAGGCAGTTAAAAGAACATAATCTCCACGCTTTAATTCACCGGCACTATTGAGTTCATCCAAGCAAAGTCCGATCGATGAAGCAGAGGTGTTGCCGTAGCGGAAAACATTCTTATAGACCAGATCATCGTCCACATCCAAACGCTGGGCAACTGCTTCAATAATTCGCAAGTTTGCCTGATGCGGAATGAATTTTTTGAGTTGACTTGCTTCCAAGTTCGCATCTTCCAAAACCTTTTTAGACGCTCCGACCATGCCGCCGACTGCAAGTTTGAAAACTTCTCTGCCCTGCATGTGGGTATATTGCATGCCTTGAGCCAAAGTTTCAGCAGTTTGCGGGGTTCTGCTGCCGCCTGCCGGAATCTGAAGCAAGTCAGTATAAGTTCCGTCAGCATGCAAATCAGTTGCAACGACGCTGTTGTAATCAAAATTATCATCTTTGCCCAAAACTACTGCACCTGCACCGTCACCGAAAAGCACGCAGGTATTTCTGTCTTCCCAGTTGGTAATGCAGGAGAGCTTCTCTGCACCGATGACCAGAGCATTTTTGTACTTCTTATTGGCACTCAAAAGTGAATTTGCTACCTCAAGAGAGTAGAGCAAACCTGAACATGCTGCCTCAATGTCGAAGCAGAAAGCATTTTTAGCACCTAATTTCTGCTGCAAAAAGCAGGCAGTATTCGGGAAAAATTTATCAGGAGTAACAGTTGCAATGATGATTACATCCAAATCTTCAGCAGTAATGTTTGCCGCGGCTAAAGCTTTCAACGCCGCCTGATATGCCAAGTCACTGGTTGCCTGCTCCGCAGAAGCAATATGGCGTTCCTTGATACCAGTACGAGTAGTAATCCACTCATCATTGGTATCTACCATTGCCTCCAAGTCTTTATTTGTCAAAATTTTTTCCGGTACATAAGAGCCGGTGCCTTTAATAATAATACCCATAAATTTTTATCCCTGTATGTTTTGCGAAGAACCCTCGACGGTTTCGCTGTTATTATTTTTTAATTGCTCCATAGTTTCGTGAAAAATTCGAATTTTGTCAGTAATTTTCTGATTGATTCCGAATTTAATGCACTCACCTGCAAGTTTAATTGCATTTTTAACCGCCAGCGGAGTTGAAGAGCCGTGACCGATAATACAAACTCCATTTAATCCCAAAAGCGGAGCTCCGCCCTGTAATTCTGGATTGCCGTAATCCTTTAACTCTCTGAATGCTGTTTTATTTAAATATCCGCCTGCCATGCGGAGAGGATTTTTGGTGAAAACCGCTTTGAGCCAACAACTTACGCTTTTTGCCAAGCCTTCACTGCATTTCAAGAAGACATTTCCGGTAAAGCCGTCGGCAACCAAAACTTTGCAAACTCCCTCAAAAACGGTATTCGCTTCAATATTGCCCATAAAATTGATCGGTGCATGCTCCAGCATGCTGAAAGCCTCTTTGGTTAAATCATTCCCTTTGGAATCTTCGCCGCCGACACTCAAAAGTCCGACCGGAGGATTTTCAATTCCGTACATAAATTCCGCATAAATACTTCCCATAATGGCAAATTCCGCCAAATTAAGCGCAGAAACTTCAGTATTTGCTCCTGCATCAATCACAATGAAACGACTTGTTTGCGACGGCATATTTGCCGCCAGAGCGGGGCGATTTACACCGGGAAGAGTTCTTACCAGTACTTTAGTCGCCGCTAAAGTAGCTCCGGTGTGTCCGGGAGTAACGAAAGCATCGACTTTTTTCTCTTTAAGCAACTTTGCTGCGACGGTAATTGAAGAATCTTTTTTGTTTCTGATACTGGAAGTTGATGGTTCACTCATTTCGATAACTGTATCGGCATGAACGACTTGCAGACGCGGATGATTCGCAATTCCGTATTTTTCGAGGTAATAAGCTATTTTTTTTGAGTGTCCGACTAAAACAATCTCAAATTCAGGAAATTCAAACAAAGAATTTGCTACGCCCTCGACCACAACGCCGGGAGCATAATCTCCGCCCATAGCATCAACAGCAATTTTCATAATTTTACCTCAAAACAATATCGAAACTTATTTTTTTTGAAAATTTTTTATTTAATAATAAAAAATAAAATTTCTGCAAAAGAAAATTAGAGCTAATTCTAAATTTTTAATTCAAAATTAGCCCCAAACACTTTACTTAAGCTTCTACGGTAACAACCTGCTTGCCTTTGTACATGCCGCAACTCGGACAAACTTGGTGCGGAGCTGCAGGAGCTTGACAATTGGGGCAGAAAGTTGCCTGAACGCCCTCATAACGGTTAGCCGCTTTACGCTGGCGTTTTTTCATTTTAGAAGTTTTTCTCTTTGGTACTGCCATTTTTCAATCCCTTTCAATATTTCAATTTTTATCTAAATTCACTATCAAAGAATATTCTAATTTATTAATATATCACCATTTTTCAAAATTACAAATTTTTTTTGGAAAAAACTGATAGATAAGTGAGAAAATTTCATGGACATTCCACAAAATTAAGAATTATCAGTGGATGCATGGATGTATAGAACCATAGCGAAATAAGGTGTCGCTTTTTGGGGAGCGACGAAAAGCGAGATTTGACCGACTTCATGTTTTTTGCCTTTCAAAGCAAAAAAATGGCGGAAGAGGTGGGATTTGAACCCACGGTGCAGTTGCCCACACACAACATTTCCAATGTTGCGCCTTCGACCACTCGACCACTCTTCCATGATATTAACATAATATATCACAAATTAAATTTTTATCAAGCAATTTTTGTAATTTTAATTTAATTTTATTCTCGGGTCTGCCAGCATATACAATATATCTGCTATCAGCAACCCCAGCAAACTCAAAAAAGTTGTCATGAAAAATAATGCCATTTGCAATGGATAATCTCGACTTGATAATGCCAGAAGTGATAGATTGCCCATCCCTTGGATATTAAAGACATATTCCACTATCACGCTGCCTGCGATTAGAGACGGCAATATCCCAGAAAACAAGGTAATTAAACTAATTACGCTATTTCGGAATGCATGATGGGTAACTACGGTAAACTCGCTTGCTCCTTTTGCTCTGGCGGTGCGGATATACTCCTGATTCATCACTTCCGCCATAGAACTTCTGGCGTATCTGGAGAGTGATGCTATTGCCCCGTATGACAAGCAGATAACCGGCAGAACTGAATTAAAAAGCGCTCTCCCCATGATCTCCCAGGTGCTTAAACTCTCACTGTTTTCCACTGCGATTCCGCTCAAGGGGAAAATCGGGAACTTGCCGCCTTCGCAGAAAAATACTTGCAGCAAAATTGCAATCCATATCCCCGGCAATGAATAGAGTATGAAGTAGATTAAACTCGAACTTTTATCAAAAAATCCATTAATTCGACTGCCGCTGATTATGCCTGACGGAATGGCAATCATATAAGTCAAAATGATTGCCAGTAAATTTAGATACAATGTGACTGGTAGTTTATCCATAATGAGCTGCATTACCGGTCTCCCCGGGTCAACTGTAACACTTCGCCCGAAGTCGCATTGAGTAACGACTTTGCCGAACCACATGACAAATCCATATAAAATCGGTTTATCCAAATAGAGTTCTTTTCGAATAGAGTTAGCGTTGCTGAATTCGCCTTTTTCACTATTGACAGTTCCGACACTGCTATCCATGGAGAACATATTACTTCTCGTCGGGTCTCCCGGTGCCAATCGCAACAAAAAATAACTTATTGCCAGAATGACAAAAAGGGTTATTATTCCCAGAATTAACCGTTTCAGAAGGTAGTGCCACATAATTTTTTTTACCTTATCGGTAGTTTGGTAGTTTTAGCTCTATTCAACACCGTCGATTTTTTTGGCAAGGAGATCAAAAGCCATCATAACTGCTTGATGCTGAATTGTTTCGCGATCTCCGTAAAAGTGGTACTCAAAAACATCAATGGTTTCCTGATTGCCGACACTGATAAAAACCAATCCGACAGGTTTACTTGCTGATCCGCCGTCGGGACCTGCAATACCGGTGATTGCTACAGAGTAATCGCTGGCAAAAATATTAAAGACACCCTGTGCCATTTCGCTGGCACAATTGCTGCTTACAGCCCCGAACTCCTCAAGCGTACTCATATTCACACCGAGAAGTTTGTGTTTGGTTGAGTTACTGTAAGCGACCAATCCGCCTAAAAATACTTGGGATGCGCCGGGGTGACAGGTAATGGCACTTGCCATTAAACCGCCGGTGCAGGACTCTGCAATTGCCAGAATTTCTCCTCTGTCTGCCAATTTTTTTAAAAGTTCTTTTGCTTTTTTGTAAATCATGATTTGCCTCCACGCTGTTTTGGTGTTAAATTACTACATAAACAAAATAATTGCAAATTGAAAAGGTGAAAAAAGTGAATTTATTTATAAAAAAATCAAAAATAATGGGAATCGTTGCTGTTCCCGGTTCTAAATCCCACACAATCAGAGGTATTGTGGCGGCGATGAATGCGGAAAAAAGTGATAAATTTACCCATTTGGAAGGGGTTTTGAAGTCTGCGGATACTTTAAGTGTGCTTCATGCCGTAGAGAAACTTGGTTGTCAGGTCAGAGAGACCAAAGACAGTTTCTATATTCAAGGAGCGGATAAAAGTCGTAAATATGGAAAAATTGAACTTGATTTAGGCAATTCAGGTACGGGGATGCGACTTTTAACTGCGAGTTTGAGTCTGCTTGACGGAGAATTTACTATTGACGGAGATTCTTCATTAAGGACGAGAGTTATGGGACCCTTGCTGGATAGTTTGAATGAACTTGGAGCTGTAACGACTTCAACCGGAAACTCTTATGCTCCCTTGAGTGTAAAAGGAAAATTACAGGGGGGCAAATGCACTACATCGGGAGTAACCAGTCAGTTTTTAAGTGCGTTGCTTTTTGCAACTCCTTTGGCTTCAAACAAGTCTGTTATTGATTTGGAGTTTCTCAATGAAGCCCCTTATGTCGGAATTACCCTTGGGTGGTTGGAAGATTTGGGCTTGAAGGTCAAGTCGGCTGATAATTTGCTTCACTTTGAAGTTCCGGGGAATCAAAAAATTGAGCCATTTCATAAGGTTATTCCTGCTGATTTCTCTACTTCGCTTTTTCCTGCGGTTGCGGCACTTATGCTTGGCGATGAACAAAATGGTGTAACAATTAAAAACTTGGATTTCAATGACTTGCAGGGCGATAAAGAGGTTTTCAAAATTCTTGAAGCAATGGGGGCAAAAATTGAATATGGTCAAAATGTCCGAATTTTGGGCGGTCAAAAACTGCATGGCGGAGTTTTTGATATAAATAAAGTACCTGATGCCTTGCCGATTTTGAGTGTGCTTGCGGCAACCCTTGAGGGCGAGACAACCGAACTCGTAAATGTCGCTCAAGCGAGACTAAAGGAGACTGACCGCATTGCCTGCATGACCGCTGAACTCCGCAAAATGGGTGCGGAAATTACTGAATTGTCAGACGGTATGATTATCAAAGGAACTAAACTCCATGGCTGTATGGATTTAGAGAGTTATGATGACCACCGTATCGGTATGGCATTGGCGATTGCAGCAATGACTTGTGATGAAGAAAGTATGGTCAAAAATATCGAGTGTGCGGCAGTAACTTATCCTGATTTTGTCGCAGATTTTATTGCTATGGGGGCAAATTTCAGATTGGGAAATAAGTGATGAAAAAGGCGAGTGCGACAATTTACTTATTTATCATTGCGGCAGGAGTGTTTTTGCTGAATAATCTCTTTCGGGTGGTTTGGTTTGATGAGAGTTTGACTGTTTTTTCAATGATACAGGCAAAAAATTTGACTGAAATTTATCAAAATTATATTATTCCTAATAACCAGATTGTCTATACTTGTTTATTGCGACTGTGGTCGGATTGGAATTTGCTTGGACTGTCGTACGATGTCTATTTGCGATTGCTTAATTACTTGATTTCTTTGGTGATTTTGGGGTATCTCTATAAGCGTTTTAAGAGTCGTTTCGGTTCAAAAACGGTCTGTTTTTGTGTGGGATTGACCTTGCTTTTTTCTCCGCCGTTTCAAATTTATTCGACGGCACTGCGGGGGTATCAATTAAGCATGCTTTTAATTTTGATTGCTGCGGATTTATCGCTTGAAATTGCAAGAAAAATCAGTTGGCAAAAAGTGATTTTATATCTGATTATTTCTACTCTGGCAGTTGGCACAATTCCGACTAATCTTTTGGGTTTGGGAATGGGGGTAATTTTGAGTTTACCAATAGTTTTTGCTTCAAAAAATTGGCTTAAAAAATTAATAATTTTGGGTGGAATCCCATTTTTAGGCTTGCTGATTTTTTATTTGCCGATTGCGGATAAGTTTATCAATGTCTGCAAGTTGGGCGAGGGGATTCCTGATAGGTGGCATGTTTATAAAATCGTTCTTTTAAGTTTTGCAAGTTCGGCTTTTGTGGTATTAGTTGCAGCTTTAATCGGTTTTGTCCGTTACTTCAAATCAAAGAAAAATCGCAAACTTCGTTATTTATGGTGGATTTTTTTGATAATTGCCCCATTAATTCCCTGCTTGTGCTTGCATATTGCTCCATATTATCGGGTTTTTTATCCGACTTTTATTGTCTGGTATATCCTTTTGGGAATTGGACTGAAACACTTTTTTGCCTTGCGGTTAATGCGTAGTATTAAGAAAAAAGCAGTGCGTTTGGCATTAGGGGTTGTCGTTACGCTTTGGGTTGCAGTATCAGCTTGGCAGAATGTTCTTTTGGGTGAAATTTTTAGTTGGCAATGCAATCCGCATCAAGACGATTTATTTATGCCGTACTATGTCCGAGATGATTTTGAGTTATCAGGAGTTATGCAGTTTTTGCGTGAAAATCATTTGCGATCAGAAACAATATATTGCAGTTTTGACAGTGATCCGCTGGCGTTTATGTTTTATTTGACCTACAATGATGAAGTTTATTTGCGAAAGTTCAAATACAATGTCGGCAATATGCAAATTAAGCGATTGAAGCCCAATGACTTGGTGATTGTGCGGAAAAATGCTCCGGTTGCCAATTCAAATCGGAAAGTTACGAAAATTGCCGAATTTCCATTCCATGATATTTATAAATGCGAGGAGTACATCGATGACTTTATTAGATAATGGCGAAATTTATGTGATTGCAGGCCCGACGGGGAGCGGCAAAAGTCAAACCGCTCTCGACTTGGCACAAGTGATTAATGGAGAAATCATCTCTGCTGATTCCATGCAGTTATACAAGGGTTTGGATATCGGAACCGCCAAAGTAACTAAAGCGGAACAGGAACTTGTAAGGCATTATTTGATAGATGTTTATGACATTACGGTTAAGTCAGATGTTTTTAAGTTTGTGGAGATGGCACGAGCGGCAATCAGAGAAATTCGAAGTCGCGGCAAAACACCGATTATTGCGGGGGGGACGGGTTTTTATATAAAATCTTTGCTTTACGGACTTGATAATTTGCCGGGAGATGATAAATTAAGAGCGGAAATAGAAGCGGAATTTGCAGGCGAATCAGGATTTCTGGAACTCAAAAAAGTTATGGCTGAAATTGACCCTGAAATTTTGGAGAAATATCAGAATTATCACCGCAAACTCATTCGGGCAATGGAGGTTTACAGACTTACGGGTGAACCATTTTCCAAACTTCAGAGCGAGTCGAATAATCAACTTCTTTATCCGAATGTGAAAAGTTTCTGGATTGAGCATGATAGAGAAATTCTGAAAAGCCGAATCCGCAAACGGGCGGAAGTTATGCTTGAAGCAGGCTGGATTGAGGAAGCAGACGAGTTGATTAAAAATGGGTTACTGCAAACTCCGAGTGCTTGGCAGGCTTTGGGGTACAGTTTGATTGACCGCTATCTAAAAAATGAGTTTGATTATGCGGAATTGATTGAAAAAATTTCAACTGCGACTTGGCAGTTTGCGAGACGTCAGCTTACTTGGTTTAGATACCAGCACCCCGAATCAAGCAGAATCGAAGTTGCCGATTACCGTAAAATTTTGGAAAGGAAATAAAATTATGAAAAGATTGGACGAGATGAACTTGAAAGAGTTGAAAAAACTCTATTATGGTGAACGTACTTTGCGGACAGTGCCGGTATTATTTTTAATTCCATCTATATTGGCTTTATTGTGTGGCGGAATCCCATTTTTTGTCTTTACAATTATAATTTTCATTTTGATTGGAGTGCTTTGCAATTATGGAAGAACTCATTTGGTAAAGCACTTTGTAAGAATAGTTTCAATATTTCTGGCGGTAGGGATTTTGCTTTTGCTTTGCAAAGTTTTTTATGATATTTGCAGTAATAGCAGTGAAGATTGGACATGGAAGTATGTGGGGGCTTTGATAATGTATCTTGGAGTAACGGCATTTTTTGTTCTGATTCCATGTAGTATTGCCCATACCACTTTTAATAAAAACTGGAGGGGAAATGATCACCATACATATAAAGAAATCTCCGAAGCCTATAATTTGGCAAAAAAAGGTGAAAATTTTGCTGATGAAACATTGCCGAAAGGGAAGAAAATGCCGCCGATTTTGGCAAATATAATTGCTGTATTGCTGTTTTTATTTCTGGTAGTATTTCCGATTATCAGTATTGTTATAACTAATTGTAAAATAACGAAAACTCGTGCTGAACTTTCTCAAAAAATCGAAGCAGAAAAAGTTACAGAAACTCCGTCGACAGCCGAAGAGGCAAAAGCAGAGGAAAAAGAGGAAATAAAAGCAGAACATCCGCTTGATAAATTGATTAAACTTGCTGAAAAAGGGGATGCAGAGGCAATGTATCAGCTTGGACGAATCTATTTCAGGGGCGATGTGGTAGAGCAGGATTATGCGAAATCAATCGCTTATTTCAAGCAGGCGGCGGAATTGAAAAATGATGCGGCACTTTTTGCTTTGGGTAGAATGTACTATTACGGATTGGCAGTTGAACGAAACTATGAAGAGGCGATTAAATATTTTCAATTGAGTGCAAAAAATGGCAATTCTGAATCACAGGAGTATATTGGTCAGATGTATTTTGACGGAGTCGGGTTGGAGCAGAATTACTATAAAGCGTTTGATTATTTTTTCAAGGCGGCAACTAAAAATAATAGTTCCGCCCAGTTCAGTGTCGGTTATATGCTTGCAGAGGGAATCGGAACAGAAAAAAATCTTACATTGGCGATCAAATATCTTGAAATCAGTGCGGAAAATGGTTATCAGCATGCTCAAAATTACCTTGAGAAATTAAAAAAGCCTTAAAAATTGAAAAAAAATCAAAATTCTTTCAAAATTAACTTGCAAAATCGAAATAACGATATATATTAAGAGACATGAACGAAAAATGTTCCAGCATAGCTCAGCGGTAGAGTAGGTGGCTGTTAACCACTTGGTCCCTGGTTCGAATCCAGGTGCTGGAGCCATTTTTTTTGCTTTGAAAAAAGGATAGGCTTGTTAAAATTGACATCTCGTGTACCTCAAGTACACTTCGGTCAATTTGTAACTTCGCCTCTCACTTTTTTCAAAGCAAAAAAATACTACGAATTATTTTTAATTTCTTTTTAATAATTTTTTCCTGTGTTCGCTTCCGCTCAAAAATTTCTTATCGGCATACAAGGTTTAGTGATTATTAAAAAAGGATAGGCTTGTCAAAATTGGTTACTCGTGTACGGTTAGTACACTTCGACCAATTTATGACTTCGCCTCTCACATTTTTTCAAAGCAAAAAAAAGACCACAATTTAGTTTTTATTTTTTTATAATTTATTTTCTGCTGACAGTAACTGCTTTCCAATAACCATCAATCTGTTTTTCAAAAATCACCTTGTAATATAGAGTCATCACACCTTCGGTTTTTACTTCGATTGTAATGTATTTGGAACTGCTGTCTGTAATTGTCCCCGCAGCATTGCCATAAGGATATATTTTATAATAATCTCGATCATAAAATGACACCTCGTTTATTGCACGTTGTATCAAGTCTCCCTCAAAATATTCGTGAGCCGCTCTCTCCGCACGCACTTTTTGAGCATGTTTGCTCTGATATTTGCAACTGCACCCGGATTTACATGTCGACACAATAAAAATAAAAATTCCAACTACTCCAATTACACAATACCATACGGTACAGAATTTATCCCAAGCGGACTTTTTAGCCGGTTCAGGAATTTGGTGGACTTTTTTTCCGGGTGTTCTCTTTTTGGTGGATTTGGCAGTCGTTCCGGAGGTGTTTTTTTTAGGTTTTGTCTTACTGCCGGCAGTTGTTTTTTTGCCTTTATCTTCTGTGGTGGTGGGAGTTTTCTTGACGCTTTTTCGTTTTCTTACAGGCTTAACTTCTTTATTATCAAAGGTTTCTGTTGCTGATGAAATGGTGATTTCTTTGCCGCATGATGGGCACTCGGCAATTTGACCTATCCAATCTTCCTCCGCCTCAAGTTCAATCTGGCATTCCGGACATTTAAATAAAAAAGACATACCCTGCTCCTTGTATTATAATTGCATTATTAAACTGTTACAATAATATAAATTATTTTTTATAAAAAGCAAATTTGCTCCGACAAAAAATTATAAAATGAAATTTTATCTATTTGCAATATTGCTTCAGCGAAGTTATATTAAATAGAAAAACGATCATTTGCAATAAGCAAAAGATTCAATTAATAAAAAGGTGATGTATGGATATTAGTCGGATTGATAAAAATTTTGCAGCGAAAGTTGTGGATGAAAATGGATTTATTTTTTATGATATTAAGGAATCTCCGTTTGCCATTGAGGGATTAGCTTGGTTTGAAGATAACAATCAAGCATATTATCGTCTGCCTAAAACTATGACAGATAAAGAGATAAATCCCGGAGCAATTGAACTTGCACATAATACTTCCGGGGTTTGCGTTCGCTTCCGTTCTGACTCAACGGCACTCATGATTCGTGCTAAACTTGCGTACACTAACGAGATGAATCATATGCCCAGAACCGGTGCTTCCGGATTCGACTCTCTTTATAAAATGCCCGGGAAAAAATTACGTTATAACCGCACTGTCCAACCTAATTTAGGGGAAACGGATATATTAGCCGATATAGGCGATAATCCGGAAGGTAAATTGTGTGATTGGGTGATAAATTTTCCCTTGTACGGCGGCGTAGAAAAAGTAGAAATCGGCATTAAAGCCGACAGTAAATTATTAGCTCCTAAAAAACATAAAACCCCATATCCGATTTTATTTTATGGTTCTTCGATAACTCAAGGCGGCTGTGCCTCTCGCCCTGCTAATTGTTACAGTTCAATGCTTTGTCGTGAGGTCGATGCCGAACAAATTAATTTAGGTTTTTCCGGTTGCGGCAAAGGAGAAATTGCAGTTGCCAAAGCTATTGCCGACTTGAAATTATCAGCATTTATCTTTGATTATGACCATAATGCACCGAATGAAAAACATTTACAAGCAACCCATGAACCATTTTTTCAAATTGTTCGTCAGGCACAGCCGAATTTACCGGTGATTTTTATGAGTAAATGCGATTTTTACAAGACTGATGGCAAAGAGATGATGTCAAATGCACACCGTCGTGAAATAATTCAAGCAACCTATGAAAACGCAGTGAAAAACGGTGATAAAAATGTATATTTTATTGACGGCGAAACCCTGTTCGGCAAAGACCATTCAGATTGTTGTACTGTCGATGGCTGTCATCCTAATGATCTTGGTTTTTACCGAATGTATAAAGCAATTCTCCCGATACTGAAAAAAGCTTTAAGAAATTTTTAAGTTTATTTTTTATCAATGCTGCCGCGGATATAGCCGAAAATATTATGTGCATCGTAGAGCAGAGGAACGGCACTTGCTCCGAAATAACTGCTATTACTGCGATTAGTTCTAATCAGCATAAATGAAAAATCTTTCAGTTTGGTGTATTTACTAATAAACTTAAATGGAACTTTAACTTCAAAAGTAATTACATTATTCGCAATTGAAGTTTTTGCTTCAATCTCGTGTTCCGTACAGGATTCAAGCATATCCCATGAGCCGACGGGATTAATTTTGTGTCTTAACCCCCAAACCAGAGCTTGCGGATTGACTAAAATTTCACAATAATAAGGTTTATTTACATCGGGTCGAATAAAAAACTCTAAAGCATCACCCATATAAAGCGGTTTGGGGGCATTTATAAAACCACGGTCGCTGTAACTATGAATTGAATTATCAATAAATTCGGCGGCGATATAGAAATTCTGATCATCGCAGGCGATAAAAAAGCAACTTTTTTCTTTACTATCCAAACTTTTTGCCGAACCGATTTTGTAAACTTGTCCAAACTTTAATGCATTGCTCCACTCAATGGAATTGATTTTGCCGTCAAGTATGGGAACAATCGACATAAAAGGGATTTGTCTATGCTCAATTTTGCATTGCCAGTTTTTACCTTTTTCCCATTCCCGGATAAAATCGGCAAGTTGTTTTACCGCCTGCTCATAACTCATGCCGTGCCGCTCTTTGGAACGCACTGTCCAACGGGCATTTTTTAAATTGTAAAATCGATTGGTTATAAACTCTGACGGAGTATTTTTACCTTGCATATAAGGGTCGATTTCATTATCAAAGGCGATTGACAATGCCAATTTCTCATCTTCAATACTGTAGGATTCTCCCCATACTGCAAAACTGCAAATTATCCCTAACAATAAAAATAGTCGCTTCATTTTATTCTACTCTTTCCAATTTGACATCATCGAAATATACTTTGCCCTTTGGTCCCTTGCCGCCCATGCGAATTTCAAAAGTTGAATTGTCCGACGGTGCAATAAATTCCGCCTCAAATTTTTTATAATCAGCCGTTCCGTCGGGGATTGAAATTGAAATAGTTTGCATATTCGGCATTATCAATTTCAAGTGCATTCGGTACGCTCGCAAATCACTGGTTGCAACTTGTGCGGAGAAACGCCACTTCTCGTTTTTTTTCATATTTTCAGCGACTCCGCTTTGTTTGAGAATCATCTCGTCCTGACCATTCATTTCAAGCATTACCGCCCGATTGCCGCAGAAAACTTTATCCGTGATAATTCTTGCATTAAATGGCATAAACCATGGGGTGGCGTAGCAGTAACTTTGCACTGTATCAACGAAGTTGCCGAAGTAATCAAACTCAAATGAACCATCGAATAACCCATTAAAAACCAATGAATTGCGTTTAGGAAGTTCGGGGTGTGTTTTTGAAAAAATATTTTTGTTGAAAGCAAACTTAAACTCCTCAAACTCTCCGATTTTGTCAGTTAAATCGGGGAATTTATAAATTAGATTATCATTTTCATAGTTTACAGTTCCCGCTCCGAAAGTAAAACATTTTTCTTTAGCAAAAACTCTTCCCCCGAAGCTCAAACTCATATTTTTATTCGGCATTAGAGTATTGGCTCTGACCGCACATGACAGTTCAAAATTATCAGAATTTTTATCCAGAGAGTAGGTTATTAAATAGTTGAATTTATTCGGGGCTAAAATCTGGTAATAGTGGTGTCCTCTCGGACGACCGAAAAATTGTAATTTCAGATTGCCGTTTGCTTGTTTATCAAAAAGGCAGTAAGTTTCAAGTTCATAACTTGAAGTAAAATATTCATTTTCACGAATGAATCCACCTCGCATATCCAATTTCCAATCTTTCAAAATTGAATTATACGCATTGCCGTTTTTTTGCCACGCCTCAATCAAATTGCCATTCGACCCGATTCGAAGTTTGAGTTTGCCATTATCAAAAATCCAGCCGCCGGGGAATCGTTTTAATAATTTATCAGTTGTTTCAACTGCTTCGGGAATTAAATATTTTTTATCCGCAGAAATTTTAAATTCAACCGATTCACCTGCAATTTTTAACGGCGAATCAGGAATTTCCTTGGCAATTACTAAAAAAGGCGCATGGTCTTTGCCGATTCTGTCAAGCAAAAATACTCCGGCAGGACGATTTTGATCGGTAAAAGCGAAACTTACTGAACCTTTGGCAGAGTAAAAACTTATTTTGCTATTCTCTGTCGCAAAGCCGAATGGCTGGGTAACTGAACTCCACAAAACATTATGACCTGACGGTAAACTGTACATATTGTTGCACATTGAATTATAGAATGGGTGTCGAGTTCTGAATTTATCGCCGACGGTGCCGTATATTGAAGAAACTTGATAGAATAACTCATCACTATTTTCGTCAATTCGAATAACTAATGATTGATTTTTATCTAATTTCTGTGAAACGTCAGATTCAGAATTAAGTTTAATCGGAGTCAATCCGTTATTATCCAAAATGAAAGCACTGTAAGGCAATTGAGCATTGCCGACTTCGAAATTTTTATTTGTGTCAACTTCAAATTTCCTATTTGTTACTACGGTAAATGAGTAAGCAGGAATTTCAATTTCAAACTTTGCAGTTTGTTTATCGAGAGAGTATTTAATTATTTTGTTGTTCCATAAATCAAAAAGTTCCGTATTGCTTTTTTGCCCGAAAACAGTAATCGGAAATTCGATTTGAGCAGTTACTTTTTCGGGGTTAAAATTGACCAGCGGAATGGCAAAGTTTTCTTTGTCGTAACGTAAACAAGTGAAAACGCCATCGCTTGATTTAATAATTTGGTAATCAGCTTTACCTGTCGATAATTCAGGAACAATTGAACGGATTTTCAGAATTTTGCTGATAATTTCACTATGTCCATCCTCAACTTCCTTGTAAATCATCGGGACACCGTAAACCCAAGCAGTAACCGCAATGGCTGCCCGCATTGGTTCCGGCCCGTAAAGCAACTCTGCTTTTGGTTCATCGTGGCTTTCGACGTAGCGTAAACGCACGAGGTCTTTTAATTCAGCAAATTGCTGTTCATAAAAATAATTCTGTAAAGACTTGACAAAATCCGCAGGAGATTTTGTCTGCATTGAGCGGAAAACTTGTCGGCACAATGGAAAATCATAGACGATATCCGCTTGAGTGCCGTATAAACTGCCGTCGCATTCAGCTAAAGTCATAGCGTTTGAATTAATTGCTAAAGCACTGTTGCGAATCATTTTCATCATATTAAGTCCGCCTTGACCCATCGCCCAGCTTCCACGTTGATAAGGAATTTTTTTGCTCCAATTAGGCTGTGCTGAAAAACCGCTGGTATCAATTCGCCAGCCGTCAAGCGAATAGTTTTGAGTATAGAACTTAACGACATCGCCCAAATACTTCTGCCAATCTTGGTTGTTATAATCAAATGCTCGATTTGCAGGTACAATTTGTGCTTCATTACGCAACAGCCAGTCGGGGTGATCTTTTGCCCTCTGACAACGATTTCTGCCGCCGTGCGGAACAACATCCTGCCAAACACTCATTCCGAGTTTATGGGCTGTATTTACTAATTGCTTGTACTCTTTCGGCGTTCCGATCCCATTTGCCATGCGGTAAAAATCATCAGGGATGTAGGGGCATTCCGATTCAATCGGCAGAATCCAAACCGTGTTGATATTCAGATTGCTGATTCTCGGCAGCTGCCTGGTGCTGGGAACAAATCCTCCCCAATCCTGAAACGGGTGTCCCGGCTGCCCCGGATGAAAAGAGTAAATAATCGGCTTCAAACAATCTTTATGGCGGTCAGACGGCACTTGCATATTCAATTTTGCCATCCAATTGTGGATATTTTTCAAAGCGGTTTCGCCATTGTTTTTTTGAATCATGCAATAAAAATCTCCGATTTGCCAAGGATCGCCATTTTTAAGATAACCTGAAGATTCGACCGTATGCGATAACCCGATACCGCTCGGCATTTCAGTAATAGCAGTGCGGCTTATATCACCATAAAATTCGGTGCGGTCAATGGCACTGAAAATGGTAAGATCAGGATTAATTTCAATAATTACTGCACAGGGATCTCGCCAAGCTTGAACAACTCTGCCGTCAATAAAATCCTTTAATTTTCTCTCCTTAATTTGAGGAAACATTCCCGGAAGTGAGTAAGAACTTTTTTCATTAAATTTCACTCTCGGCAGATTCAAGTGAAAGCGATAAATAGTTGCTTCTAAATTAGTTGTATTGCCAAGTCGGCAAGAAGTTTTGATCATTTTTTCATCAGGGAAAAGTTGATAAATTACCTTGCAAATAAATTGATTTGCTTCAATGGTCAATTCCAAAGTATTTTTATCTAATTCCTTAACTTCCGATAATTTGTATTTCGTCCCCCCTTGAGAGAGCATTTTGCCATCTTTTGAGAGAGCCAAATCAAAGGGTACTTTTGTTCGATTGGTGGACATGACAACTTGCATATCGGAGAGAGTTTTTTTCCATGCACCGCTTTTAGCATCCAAAACTATCCCGAAGCCATCGGTTTCAAAAATAATTTCTTTATTGTTTTTGCTGATTTTGCCCTCGCTTATCAGCGGCAAAAAGAGACAAAAAAACCACAATACAACTAATTTAAGGTATTTCATTTGATAATAATTCTTTGTTTTTTATTTTAATTCAGTAATAGTCTCTTCATCAAGTGCTTCTTCTGCAACATACATATTCAAAATTTTGCCGTTAAAAAGAAACCCCTCTTCCGCTTTTAATCCGATTGCTCCGACATAGAAGTAATCACGATTGTAGGGATAAATCTGACGATACAAAGTTTTGCGGTTTTCTTCAATTCCGTTGACATAAAGAATTACGTCGTATTCGCTCTCATCAATATTCTCGATAACTGCGGCAATTTGAATTTTTTCGCCGACCTTGCATTTTGTTTTTGAGTACAACAAGAGACGAGTTGTCTTGTCTGCCGCATAGATTGAATAATTAACTCTGCCCAAATTGTCAATTCCTAAAATATTGTGATACCCTCTGCGGCAGGCAATTGACATATTGCCCTTCTCCGGCAGTTTATCTACAATTACATCTGCGACAATTGAAAATTCTTTCATCTCTGCATTGAATTTATTTAGTTTAATCCAAGCCGCCGCATCCTGACCATTAAAAACTACTCCGTCAGCAGAGTCAACGGTATTTTTTACCTCACGCAGCCAATAACCTTTTTGGGTAAATTTACCGTCCTTAATTACGCATAAGGGATCAGCGGACAAAGTTGCACTGATAAGCGCCAAAGTTAAAAGAATTAATTTTTTCATGTTTTTCTCCTTGTTGGTTTTAGTTTATCTTAATTTATATGAGTAAATAATTTGGTTGTTATCACCTGCATAGTAATCGGCAGTTACGCCGTCAGGGGAAATTTTGAGTACGAAGTATCCGGCACTTTCGACTCTCCAATAATTTTTGATCGTACCCTTGAATTCAGCATATCGTTTTTGCATCCTCTCCGTACTCTGGCGACTGCCGTACAAGTTGCCGTCATTAAAAAGTAATTTACTTTTGATTAGCGATTCAGGGTTCCAAATGCTTGAACAAATCAACTGGCTTATCCGCCCCTCGGCGGCAACGCAATCAATAACCTCCACTGTATGGCTGTGCCCTGAAAGCACAATTAAATCATTTTTTAAGAAAAGATTTCGCATGTAATTTCTGAATTTATCATCACGCCCGAACATGTACCAATCAAATTTATCATTATCAGTAGGCAGGACACTCCCGTGAGTTACCAGAAATTTGTAACGTGCATCGGGATTTTTTTCTAATGCCTCCTCGATAATTTTGACGTCAGGACGGGCAAAATCGGCAAAAATATAGAGATCTTGATCCATTAAAAAATAGAAGTTGCGATTGTTGATTTTTTTGCCTAATTTTTTGCTGTAATATGGAAACATCACTTTATCGTATGCCTTGTGTCCGTCAATACTCCGCCAGTCATGGTTGCCGATTACGCTCAAAAAAAGAGTTGAATCGAATTTACTTTCAAAATAATTTAAAGCATCTTTAAGCATTTTTCGGTGCATAGAACCGCTGTTGCAATCGCCTTGCACCAAGTCGCCGACTTGAATAATTGCTTTGGTATCGGCAGTTTTTCGGGCAACCGCCGCATTGATTAAACGGGGCATGGTGTTTTTCCAAGCCCAAAGATTGCGGGGAACATCATTTAATTTTTTCTTATCCACTCCGACGTGATACTCCTCGCCGTCATAATGAACATCGCCCAATAAAATAATCTCATACGAACCGCCGTTTCTTTTGGCATATTCAGGGAAATCAGCGACCGGAGTTAACGGGTGATTATAGTCAAGCAGGTAATCGCTTTTGCTGTTATTAATACAGAAAAACCAACTGTTTACGCCTCGCTTGACTTTGACGGCAAGCAGATTTTTACCCTTTTTCAATGGAACTTTGAATGTGTGATTCCAAAATCCCATTTTATCATAAAAATTACCCTTGTCGTAGGTGGAGTAACAAGTTTGTCCATTAATTGCGGCTTCGAAATACCAGTCGCAACCAATTCCTAATAACGCATTTGCGGTTTTTTCAGCGATAATTTCAAAATAAAGCACTCCGGTATCACGGGAATTACCGCTTTTGCCGACTATGCGATCTAAATTCAAACCTTTAACAACATCAATTTGAACTTTTTCCGCATTTCCGGCAATAACTTCGCTCCAGTTTTCCGGTGCATTTTTTACCCAATAAGTCGGAGTTTCTGCGAAGTTAATTTGACAGTAATCCTCCCCCTTTGCCGCAGTAAATAAAATACTGCAGCAAAGAATTGTAAATAAGAGATGAATTTTTTTCATGGTTAACTGGAAAAATTATAAATCTTTAGCACTGATCGGATAGTAGCGTTTTTCTTCAAACCATGACAAATCTTCGCTTGCCGCAGAGCCGTCAATGTGAAGAATATTGAATGAATCTTTTTTGTGACGCATACTCAAAACTTTTTTACTTCCGGTTTGCTCCATGGTGCCGTAAGCAGATAAGTTTGCATCTTTAACTTCAATAATGTGTGATTCGCCCCAAGAACCGTCAGCATTAGCCTCTGCACGGCAAGAGTCGCCGAGAAGAATTTCCTCCTGTTCAAGCACTTCAACTTTGGCGTATCCGTAAGTTTTGCCGGTCGGGATAGATTCTCTGGTAAAGTGGGTCGGCATACCGTAGGTATAATTTAAGCCGGGAAGCGCTGAAGAGGCAGGACAAGTCGCATCGGCAATGCGTTTGGTTGCCGCAGTGTCATTAACGTCAGGCAGATAACCGCAAACGCCGATATGGTGACGCCATGCGGCAGAAGAACCTTTGGCATTCTGATTTTCGCCTGCGGCAAAAAGAGTTGCATTGTTGTCGTCGGCGTAGATCATAAACATAGTACCGAGTTGTTTCAAGTTGTTGATGCAAGCGATAGCACGGGCTTTCTCTCTGGCTTTGTTTAATGCGGGAAGCAACATTCCTGCAAGAATCGCAATGATTGCAATAACAACTATCACTGCAATAACGGTAAAAAATTATTAACTAAATTTTTGATATTGGCGATTTTGAGCTTATATCAAGCAAACACAAACCTTAGAAAGGAACGGAAAAATGAAAAAATTATTAAAATTCACCCTTATTGAGCTGTTGGTTAACACTTCAGGAGAATTAATCTAATCGGTGTTAATTTTTCGCTGTCAATTATATTATAGCAAACAATTTTGAAAAATGCAACTGTTTTTTTTAAAATTTTTTTGCAAAAGTATGGTTTAATTAGCGTTTTGTCAAAAAGCGTGTATGGTTTAATACTTTTCGGGTCTCAAAAAAGATATAATTTATCACAAAAAGTATATTTTCAGTGATTTTTTTCAAAAATATTGAATATTGCACAATCGATTTTTTAGATGATTTACGAAAGCAGTTCTATTTTGATAACGAACTGCGGCTTTTACTTTATTAACAGGTTCTTCTGCATCAACAAAAGTACCATTTTCAACTATTAACGCTAACTCTTCTAACTCTAAATATTCTTGTGAATATGTTAAATAAATTGCCATTAAATCATAAAAAGGAGATGTTTTTTCAGGAAATTTTTCTGACGGATAAGGCACTCCATTATCTTCTCCTGACTTAATACTTGCGTTCCACCACAAATGAGAATTTAAACATTCTATTAAAATGGGATTATTTAAATTCTGAAGTTCTAATAAAAATTCTCTATCAAAAGTTAAATCTCCACAAGTATCAAGAGGGGCAATCATCATTGAGTGCCATGGATATTTATTAAAAACCAGCTTTGAGGCTTCGTTGTCACAAAAAATATTCCATTCAGCACATCTACCATCTTTTCCTTCATAGCCCTTATAAACCGAACCGCACATGCCGACAAAATTTGCCTTTGAGGCAATCGACGAATCTAATTTTAACGCATCTGCAATATTAGTTAATGGCGCGATAGATATAATTGTAATAATTTCATCGGAATTATTAATAGTTTTTACAATTTCTGTTGCAGCATCAGGATACTTACCAACTGCAGTTTCATTATATTTTAAATACTGTTTTAAGTGATTTAAAATTTTATTTTCTTTAAAATTTCTACCAACGGCAATTGGAATATTTGTTCGATTTGCAGCAATTAAAATTCTTTTGACAATATCGCCTCTCATTGTTGTATCACCGGTAGCACAAGTAATTAATTTAATATCGAGTTCCGGACAATTCAATAAATAAGCAATTGCATAAGAATCATCAATGTCTGTTCCAGGATCAGTATCCAAAATTACCGGAATTTTCTTTGTTTGAATATTCATTTTAATTTCCTATTTTTATTAATTTCCACTAATAATCGGTGGCAAGTTGACTTGTTCCTGTAATTGCAAATTTAATATTTTACCATTATCAAAAACAATTTCGACAGCGTTTTTCCCTATCCTCTGAATCTTTTTAACAGGATTTTTTTCCGCACTTTTAAATGGCATAAGCAAAGTAAAAAATGTTTGCTCACCTTTGCCTTTTCGTTCATGCAAAACTGTTGTTGCAGGATGTCCGGGAGCGGGATAACAAACCCTATATCCTAAAATTTCAGGATTATGTTGATTGTGAATACTTCTTACTTCTGTTTCGGAAGCGAAAAGAGGAGCTATAACCAAATCATAAGTTTTCCCTCGATTTGACTGCCATATTTTTGATGAATCAATCTCTTCATTTATCGTATCTACATGCCAACGAAGTTGGAATAAATGTTCTTGGTTGTCGTATGGAGTTAAACGGTCAACAACCAAAAAACAATCAGGCTTAACAAAAAGAACCTGTCGGTGATGTTTTGCCGGGAAATGCTTTCCGTTATCAGAAAAATATCCTTGTGCAAAGTCAATTGTGTCATTACTGATAAAGGAGCCGTCAATCGGTTCAAAAACTCTGCGGTTCTCTGCCAGAGTAAACCAATGCCAGTCATTAGGCATAATTTTCTTTATTTTCTCTAAAGTTTTCCGGTTAAGCGGCTCTTCCGGAGAGCGGAATTGCCCTTTTCCGTCAACGATCGGAAGATTATGTCCTTTCGCTTCAACAGAATAATTACGATAAGCAGAATTTTCATAAGAAGCATTGCCGTCAAAAAGGAGCTCTTCGTCACCTGCATTAATTGAAATGTTCAATTTATCATGGTGATAATGGCTCATCCCCAATGGGCCGACATCAAAACAAAGATAATTTGCATCTTTTCCCCAGCTTGAACGCATAACTGCATAACCGGCATAAGGATGAAAAATAGAAGTATATTCCGGTCTTTTATCCTGAGGCCTATTTTCAGCAATAAAGGCAAAATTTTTATTATTCGGGAATAAATAGGCAAACTCTGCAACCATTTTTTCTACATTATCTTTTCCCGAATCATTAACTAACGGAATATATCCATCGGGAGTCATCATGCTCAACGCATATTCCAGTCCTTTTTCCGCTAAATCTAAATATTTTTGAGGGAATTCATCCTGCAACCCCACTTGTTCTCCTATTTGAATTAATTTTAATAAATTATATATTACACCACAATGATAACTGGTAGTTAATTCATCATGAGCTCCGTCAGGAAGGACACGCGCATTTACCAAATTGTAAACTGCATTAATTGCATCGCTTCTAAATGTTTTGCTTTCTTTAAACTCAGGGAATAACACAGAAAAACAGTAAAGGCCTTTCATCTCATAAGTAACCCAATTGCCGCCGGTTTTGTTTGCGTATAAGTGTTTTGCCTGTCGCAATGCAGACGCAAGGAAAAGCATCATTGTGCGATCGGTAAATTCAGGTGATTTTATAAAGGTATTCCATGCTTTGGGCCAAGTCGCACCAAGTCTGATTCCGGTATCAATAGTACGCCATGCAGAGCCGACAGTATTAGTGTCGACTTTTAACCGCTTTGGAGGTGGACATTGATTAAACCAATCAAGGAATTGACTGGTAAAACACTTCGCATAACGACTATTAAAGGTTTCTAAATATTTGTCTGCTAAAATATCCCAAATATGATGACGATTAAATTGCCAAGTCCATTCGGGATTAAATGGTTTGTTTTCCACAGTGGGATTAAAATGAAAGTCGATTTTTCCATCTTTAAAATGATATGGTCTATCAACAACTATTACTTTACCATCTACAATATCATCAGCATTTCCGACTTTTGCATAAAATTCATGTTCCTCAATATCAACAGTTTTGTTCCTATTTCTGAAATAATCTGCGGCAACTTTAATTGCCTCATCTTTTTTTCCATTATTCCATAATTCAACACTTTGTTGCAATAACGGATTTGCAGTTGTGTCAAAAGAGGAGAAAAGTTCATTTAAGGAGCTCTCCTCCAAACTCACATTGACACCGGTAGACTGTTTTTCTCTCACCAACTCATAATAAATAGTTGCATTGGTACCGTCCAAATTGAAAGTTATACCATTTTTGACTGCAACAATATCTAATTTATATTCTCTTTTACCTGTTAATGGGTCAAGAGCATACACACTGATGTCGGAACTATCAGTCAAATAAGTTACATCCGCAAGAAAAGGTTCTGTTTTTACGGGAGCTTTTCCCATTGAAATGACTTGACTATTTTCAAGTTTTTCATCAGTATTAGCTGAATTTCCAACTGCGATCAACAAAATTCTTTCGGATTTTTCGAGATTTTTTCCGTCAAGAGAAATCGCCCCGAAAGTTGCCCAATCCATTGGAGAAATTACATGAAAATTTGACATCTGAAATTTTGCTTGAGTAAGGTTGCAAAGTCTCCCTGTTACACATTGAGTGAGCGGAGTATTAACAATAAATAATGGATGTTCCGGCAATCTTATTAATTCTTTGGTATCAGATACAACTTGTTTTTGATTAGTATTTTGTGCTTTTAAATAAGCAATAACGCTTTCAAATTGCTGATCAGGTAGATTTTTGCAGGAAATAAGTTCAAAAAGTTTATTTCCATTACCATTAAATTCAAGAGAAACTTTTCCCAATTCTAATAAATACGGTGCGGATAATAAAGGCATATCTTTTTCATATCTGGCAGAGTTAGGCATTACGAGCGAAATCTCTTTTTTAGCTGTTGCTACATCACCACGACGGAACATCGATACTCCGAAATAACCTGCTCCCCAAGTCGACGGATCTGTTTGTTGCGAATGCACCATAATAGCTGGATTTTCTCTGAAACGATTCCATTTGCCGTCATCACAAGACCCTGTTGCTCCATAAAAAATCATGCCGTCCCAATCTTGATAAGCCGCAATTGCCGCAGTGGTCGGCATGGCTTCGCAACGATTTGCATTAGGATAGCAAAAATTCCATTCACCATGAATTACCGGTAAATTTTTCAATGATGCAGTGCCGAGCCAGCCATTAGACACTAAAGGGCTTTTCCAAGCAGATGTGCTTAATGAAATATTGTTACTGTATCTTAACGGATTCCCAAAAATTGGAAGTGTCCAATAGTCGTGGTTGCCGATGAAGTCAGTATCTTGTTCCGCAACTGCCAAATTGGAATTGGTGATCATCCAATTCATGCCGCAAATCGGAACTTTAACTCCCATATTGCGTAATTCTTCAATGAAAATTCTGTTATAACGCCTATCCATTTCAATTGCGAACTTGCGGCTTATGGGATCGACATTAAATGTTTTTGGTAATGGTCTTGCAGAAAGATTGTTGTCTTTAAGCCAATTATTCCAAAGGTCTGTTAAGTTTTTTTTGTATTTTTCTTTAAATTGAGGTTGTAAGAATCTAACTTTATCGCTGAATCGCTCATCCCAACTTAAAGAAGATTCTTTGAGGAAACTGTATTCATTAATAATTTCATAAGCCGCAACGGCAGGATCTTCCGCGAAAGACATTCCGGTATATGGATTTTTAGTTGTAAAAAGTGTGCGAGCAAAAAGTTTGGTTGCCTCAATTAAATCATCAGCAAACATACTGTATTCTTTTAAGCGTTCCTGAGTGCCTAATACTTTTTCTCTTTGCAACATCCAGTCATAACAAATACCGTCATTTATATCCATATAAACATAAATGCCATTCTTTTTGAGTTCTGCAAAAAGGAAAAACATCTTATCAAGCATTTCGGGATTCATTTTTCCATTAGGTGCTTGGAGCAAACATTCTCTTGCCGCATAAAGATGAAATCTTACCATATTTACGCCTTGCGCAGCCATAGTTTTGGCAATTCCCGGAGCTAAATCCTTATCAGGGAAAGGGCCTTCGATTGCAAAGTTTGTTCCCCAAAATCTTACTTTTTCTCCGGGGCGTTTTTCAAATTCGAAATGGTCTCCAACTCGTTTTAAATAACCGTACTTTCCGGCGGGTTTGTGGTTTAAAGAACTGAAATCCAATGCAGAACCCTCTTCAATTGTACCATTCCAAGCTAAAGGACATTCTACATAATTTTGAGTATTTTGAGTTTGATTTTTATTAAATTTAAAACTTTCATCTAAATATTGCTTTACCTTAGCAGAAGCTGCATCTTTTTTAAGAGCGGTAACTCCGAGCATTGCCAAAATACATGGGCTCTTGGTTGATACCAACTCAACTGAAATCACTGCCTTGTCCGGATTTGGATTAACTGCACGACTCATATAAATACAAATGGGCTGTCCACTACGATTAGTCCCCTGCCAAGCAACTTTAGCATTTACCACATCTAAATTCTGCCACCAGTCCGCAACATCATACAGGTAACGAACAGGAATAACCGCATTACTTCCGTCTGCATAATTGATAATATATTTTGCAATAACTGTTCCATTAGGAGCACTCCAAGCAGCAGTTTGCAAAAAGTAGAACATCTCAAGTTTTTCCGGTTTTGAAAGTTTCATTACTCCGCTCGTTTCGGGAAAATGATTCACAGGTATGGCATTAAGCAAAACTGCTCTTCCCGGCAATGAAAAAGGTATTCCTGCACAATAAAGATCACCTTTTAACAAATTACTCATATCATTAGCAGGACCTTGTCCTGTCCAACCACTTCCATTTTTATCATCTGCATAGGGACGGGTATTGGCATTCAGCAACGGAAAAGTAACAAAAATATCGGGTTTTTCCGGTGAAAAAGCAGCAGTTATCACAATTTTTCCTTTCTGAGCTGTACTAATACAATGAATTCGGAAAGAATTGCACCAGACGGCATGACGAAAATCTTCAAAAATCCAGTTTCCGTCTGATTCAGTCGTATTTAACACCATTTTTCCCCCGATAGTATTGAGAGTTAAATAATTTTTAAACACACCGACAGGAACTTTATCTCTTGGTATATCCATCGCCATTGCCGGCATGTGTATAAAAAAATCAATAGGTTTTCTGGTATTTGAAATATAATCAAAAATATATTTTACAGAATTATCTTTAATAATCATTGTCCGTGTAATCTTTCCATGGTTATTTTTCCATTCACGGACATTAGTCCATACGCTATTTTGTTTTGTGTCAGAAATCAAGTTTCCTTCTCCGGCAAGCAAATCAATTCCACCCGAAGTTATGGCATTGGCACGCAAAACAGTATAATCATTAACTTTTACTGACATTACTTTGTCAGTTTTTATCTCTAAAGCAGCACTGTGAATTACCGAGCAAATGAACAATAATATTAATGCAAAATATATTTTAAATTGTTTCATAGATAGATCTTTCTGAATACATTAAATCTTAAAAATACAAAAAGCAAGCATAAAAAACTTGCTTTTTGTATTTTGAAATTACTAATTATTTGAGAGTCCAGTCGTTATTGAAAATCACACTGCCGGTATATTTAATTGCTTCAACATGACCGTCAACAAATAAAAAATTACTGGCTTTGTTATGAATCCAGTGAATATTACCTCCACTATAATTATCTTCATTGCTTTTATGAGGATGACATATCAAAGTATCTGGTCTATTGGGATTTGCATTGATAAAACTTTCTTCACTCATAAGAGCAGCACCAGGAACAATACTGGCTAAACGAACTGAACTACAACGATTTTGAGCATCTGCCCATACTTTCCCTTTGGCATCTGCATTAGCATTTGTTGCTCCGGTAGGCAGATAATTAGAAGTATATCCTGTGGTTTCTGTTTTTGTTGCTGCGTCTCCTTGCGGAGGTGCAGACGGACAGAACTGAGGACCTGTTTTTTTCATATCTTTGGCAATACCGTCCCATGATACATTGATTCCCAAGTAACTGGCCAATTTCCCATAATATCCGGGTTTCCAATCAATATCTGTGTTTGGAAGTTGTCCATTACAATCATCACAGTACATAAATACCGCAGTACCAATGGTTTTTAGATTGTTTGTACATGTGATTGCACGAGCTTTTTCACGGGCTTTGTTGAGTGCCGGAAGCAACATTCCTGCAAGAATCGCAATGATTGCAATGACAACTATCACTTCAATAATTGCAAAAAAATGGAATTGTTGAATTTAGTAACGCATGGGGCGTTATTAAATAAATAAGGTTGAGGGATAAGAAAATTAACCTCAAAAGCACTATTAATGAGGACGGTATTCCCATTAATATTTAACAAAAATCTCTAACATGAAAGGAAAGAGAAAATGAAAAAATCAATGTATTTTACCCTCATTGAGTTGTTGGTGGTTACTTCAAGTAAGTTTGTTTATCCGAACTTGTCGGACTATCACTCGTCATGCAGAGTGTAACAAAACGCAACGTCCCAAAGGTACTCGCGTATCCATACTTCTCAGCGGCTTAGTTTCTGCATTTTTTCATTCGCACTATATATTATAGCACAATATTTTGAAATGTCAATAGTTTTTTGAGCGGCAATATCCCCGTCAAACGATAAGGAAAGAGAGAATTTTTCTTTGAGTATATATTCCCAGAAATTAATTAAAAACAAGATAGACATTGTTTTGTACAATAAAAATAACGTTTTATGGATAAAAGACTAAAAATAGCAGATTGAAAAAAATTCTCCGACTACATTAAAAAAAAATGCGATTTTTTTTAAAATTTTTTTGCAAAAGTATGGTTTAATTAGCGTTTTGTCAAAAAGCGTGTATGGTTTAATACTTTTCGGGTCTCAAAAAAGATATAATTTATTACAAAAAGTATATTTTCAGTGATTTTTTTCAAAATTATTGAATATTTTTAGCGATTTTTAGCTTTTTTTTGACTTTTTTTATACTTCGGGCTTGAAAGTTGGCTTTTTTATGGTATTAATATGTAGTATAATAATATTTTCTTGAAAGGCGGAATGTTATGAAAAATACAACAACTCGGAAAAAAAAGAATCCAAGAATTTTAATCGTTACCCCGGAAATTACCTATTTGCCGCACGGCATGGGAAATATGTACAACAAAATGAGTGCGAAAGCAGGCGGTTTGGCTGATGTGTCCGCATCTCTCGTCGGTGCATTATTCCGTCAGAATGCCGATGTGCATGTCGCTTTGCCGCATTACCGCAAAATGTTTCAAGTTGATACTTTTAATTTAGACAGTGAATCGTTGCGGCTCTATACCCGACATCTGACCAGTAACCGTATTCACTTGGCGGAGGATCGGATTTTTTATTACCGTGACTCGGTTTACAGCAGTTATGAGCGTGACAGTTTCATGCAGGCGGTTGCCTTTCAACGAGAAGTGATTAATAACATTATCCCTGCCGTGAAACCTGATTTGATTCACTGTAATGACTGGATGACGGGTTTGATTCCTGCTTACGCCAGACGACTTGGGATTCCATGCCTTTTTACCGTACACAATATTCACACCCAGAAGTATTCCATGGCGGCACTTGAAGATCGAGGAATTGACGTTGCAAGTTTCTGGAAGCACCTATATTTTGAACGTCCGCCGTACAATTATGAGGAGTCTCGTGACAGCAATCGGGTGGATATGCTTACCAGCGGAATTTTCGCTGCTCACTACATCAATACGGTAAGTCCGACCTTTTTGAAAGAGATTGTGGAGTACCGTCACGACTTCGTGCCTGATTACATCAATAATGAGATTGCAGGTAAATTCTATGCAAATTGTGCGAGAGGTATTCTCAATGCTCCCGATGAGGCAGAACGCCCTGAAACGGATGAGTTTTTGATTGAAAATTACAACTATGAGACCTTTGAGACCGGCAAAAGAATTAATAAACTTAACTTCCAACGCCAGTTAGGTTTGATTGAGGATCCCAATGCTCCGATTCTTTTCTGGCCGTCACGACTCGACCCCATTCAGAAAGGTTGTCAATTGCTGGCGGATATTCTTTACAAGACGGTTGAGCGTTATCGCCACTTGAATTTGCAGATCGCCATTGTGGCAAACGGCCCGTACCAGAATATTTTCCGAGATATTGTGAATTTCCACGGAATGTATGAAAATGTGGCAGTTTGCAACTTCGCAGAGAAACTCTCTCGCATCGGCTTTGCCGCCAGTGATTTTATTCTCATGCCGAGTAAATTCGAACCGTGCGGACTGCCGCAGATGACCTCGCAATTCTACGGAACTCTGCCGATTGTGATGAATACCGGCGGTCTCCACGATACGGTAACTCATTTGAATGCTGAAGCAAATACCGGAAATGGTTTTGTTTTTGATAACTATGATTCCTACGGTTTATCTTGGGCTATTGATCAGGCGGTTAAATTCTATCAACAGCCGAGAGCGGTCAAAAATCAGCTTATCAGCCGTGTCATGCGTGAGGCACGAGATCGCTTCAATCACGACCGCACCGCAGGTGAGTATATCAAAATTTATGAAGATATGCTGAAAAAGCCGTTGATTAATAACTTCTGATTCGATTTGACAAACCTTTAATATTTAGAATTATCTTGCGGAGAGGGAAATAACCGATGATAAAAAAAAGACTTGCCGATTTGAAAGATGATGTTTTTTTGCAGCACTTTTCTGATGCTTTGAAAAAAAGGCATGATGATTATTTGGCGGTAAAAAAACGCTTGACCTCAAATAATCGAAGAAAATTGAGCGATTTTGCCATGGGGCATTATTATTACGGACTGCATCGGCAAAAAAGATTTTGGCTTTTTCGGGAATGGGCGCCTAATGCAGAAGAAATTTATCTGGTCGGAGATTTCTCTAATTGGCAGTTGTCTGACGATTTCAAACTCAAAAAAATCAATGCACACGGCGATTGGGAAATTAAAGTGCCGCTTAAAAAAATTTCACACGGCATGTATTATAAATTAGTCGTCAAGTTTGACGGCGAACTGCATGACCGCTTGAGTGCCTACTCTAATTATGTTTGTCAGGACAAAGATACGCTTAAATTTACTTCCAGAGTTTGGGATGTTGAAGAAAAATACGTTTTTAAGCACGATGACTTCAAAATTGCCGATGATAATGTTTTAATTTATGAGTGTCACGTCGGAATGTCGGGTGAACGTGAGGCGATTGCTTCGTACTCGGATTTCCGAAAGTATGTCCTCCCGAAAATCGCCGATGGCAACTACAATACAATTCAGATTATGGCGGTCATGAGTCACCCGTATTACGGCTCATTCGGTTATCATGTGGCAAATTTTTTCTCAATTTCAAGCAATTTCGGAACTCCGGAGGAATTGAAAGAACTTATTGACGAAGCCCATCGGCTCGGACTTCGGGTGATTATCGACCTCGTTCACTCGCATGCGGTCAAAAATGAAGTTGAGGGGATTGCCAAATTTGACGGAACTCGTTACCAATACTTCCATGAGGGACCAAGAGGGGAGCATAGTGCATGGGATTCATTGTGCTTTGATTACGGCAAAGATGCGGTATTGCATTTTCTATTATCAAATTGCCGTTACTATCTTGAGGAGTATCATGTCGATGGTTTCCGTTTCGACGGAGTTACGAGTATGCTTTATAATCACCACGGGCTGAATAAAGTTTTTACCTCGTATGATGATTATTTTTCAGCCGATGTCGATACGCAGGCAATTACTTACTTGACCCTTGCCAATGATTTGATTCACGAAATTAAACCGCAGGCAATCACTGTCGCCGAAGATGTTTCAGGCATGATCGGTTTGGCGGTGCCGGTGGATAAGGGCGGAATCGGATTTGATTACCGTCTGGCAATGGGAGTAACTGATATGTGGTTCAAACTTTTTGATATTCCTGACGAGAACTGGAATATGTTTTATCTCTATCACGAACTTACTAATCGCCGACGTGATGAGAAAACCATCAGTTATGTTGAGTGTCATGACCAGGCAATCGTCGGCGGACAGACAGCGATTTTTCGCTTGATCGGGCGTGACATGTACACGGCAATGAGCAAACTATTTTCAACTTTCAATGTCGGGCGGGGGTTAGCTCTGCACAAAATGGCTCGCTTGGCGACTTTGGCTTGTGCGGATAGCGGATATTTGAATTTCATGGGCAATGAGTTCGGACACCCGGAATGGATTGATTTTCCGAGAGAGGGAAATAATTGGTCATACAAGTATGCGAGACGCCAGTGGAGTCTTACCGAAGATGAGAATTTGTATTACGGAGATTTACAGGCATTTGATAATGCGATGTTGAGTTTGGAAAAAGATTATAAATTCATGGATTACAAAATTAATTTGCTTAAAATCCTCGATGATGACAAACTTTTTGCTTTTGAGCGTGGGAATTTGTGGTTTTTCTTTAATTTTAATCCTCATAGAGCGATGATTGACAAGGAATTTGAGGTCTTAAAAGGCGAATATGATTTAGTTTTAAGTACCGATTTCAGTGCATTCGGCGGACATGACCAGATTGCTTTTCCGCAAAGATACTATACTTGCGAGGAGATTCGAGGTAATCAGGCAGTAAATTTGATTCGTCTTTACATTCCGAGCCGCTGTGCAATTGTTTTAAGGAGAGCGGAGCGTGAAGAGTAAATCTGATGAAATTTTAAACTTTTTTGAGCGAATTTGTGCAATTCCTCATACTTCAGGCAACGAGGGAGAACTTCGCAAATTTTTAATAGATTTTTTTGAAGAGCAGGGGGGATTTCGAAGCGAAGTTGACGGATACGGTAATTTGAAAGTTTCTCGCCGCAATTCATCTCCTGACAGCAAAAAAATCATTCTGCAAGCCCATTTGGATATGGTGCCGCAGGCATTGGATAAGGATTTTGATTTTTATAAGCAGGGAATCAAAACGGAAATACAGGGGAATAAACTTAAATCGGTTTCGGGAACGACGCTCGGGGCGGATAATGGTATCGGAGTTGCCGCAGGGGTAATTGCCTTATTGGATGAGGAGTTAAAAAATTATGATTTAACGTTGATTTTCACTGTTGAGGAGGAGATTGGGCTTAACGGTGCAGTGAATTTAAGTCAGGAATTTTTAGCAAATGCAGATTATCTGCTCAATTTGGATTCGGAAGATTGGGGCGAATTATTTGTCGGTTGTGCTGGCGGAGTGCGTACTGACAGCACAATTCCGATTAAGCGGAAGAAGAATGAGAATAAATTTGATTACAAAATAACTCTCTCAAACTTAAAGGGCGGACATTCGGGGTGTGATATTCACCTGCCACGGGCAAATGCGATTATTGAAGTATTGAAATTTGCAAAACTGTGCGATTTGGAAATTGCTGATATTCAAGGTGGTACGCTTGATAATGCCATTCCGAGAGAGTGTGTGATAGTAGGCAGCAGTAATTACGATATAAACTATTTTGAGCAAATTTCGGCTCAATTCAAATCAGATTTTTTGAAAAAATTTTCTGAAGATTACGAGATGGATTTATCAATTGCTCCAAGTGAGGTCAGGAATGAACTTGTTTGGGAAAATTCTGCGCAAATTATTGAGAATTTAATAAGTGTACCTAATGGGGTGTTGAAAAAATCTGATGAGTTGGGCGTGGTTGTTAGTTCCTCAAATTTCGCAATTATCAATAGTGACGGTGATGTGCTTAATGTAAATTCTTCACAGCGAAGTCTTTATAATTCCGAGAGAGATGCACTCCAAAGTAAAATTGCTGAACACTTGAAGTTAATTAGCGGTGTATCGGTTGCAAGATCGGCTTATCCTGCTTGGGAGATGAAAGAAAATTCTATTTTGAGCAGTCAGGCACAGGAACTTTATCGGCAAATGTTTAAGCAGGAAGCGACAATAAAGGTGATTCATGCCGGACTTGAGTGCGGAATTTTTAACGGCAAAAATCCGCAGTTGGAGATGCTTTCATTCGGGCCGACTATTAAGTCGCCGCATTCGCCGTCAGAATATTTGGAAATTGACAGTTTAAAATATTTTTACGATTATTTACGTCAATTAATTAAAAAAATTGCTTAAATATGATTTAAATAGTTGTAATTTTTTAAAGACATATTATAATAATGTAACTGATATTTTTTTGATAACAAAGGATTGAAAATATGAAACAAAAAATGTTGTTGCTTCTGGCAGTGCTTTTCGGCTTTGTCGCTTTTGTAATGAGTTACTCCTATTTGAAAGCCGAGAGGAAAAAAATTTATAGTGAAACAGAGACTTTTTACCTGATTCAGATGACCAAAAATAAGTCCGCAGGTGAGGAGTTATTAAAGGAAGACGTGCGAAAAATCGCCATAAAACGCACCCGTCGTGATATGGAGAGCAGTCGCGAGATTCCGTGGAGTTCGGTAAATAATGTTATCGGCAGAAAATTGGAGAATTCAATCGTTGCAGGTAAAACCTTGCAGGATAATGATTTGCAGCTTATAAGCCAACGCAACGGCGGCTTTACTTCGGTGGTAAGAAAGGGCTATCGTGCCGTTTCAATTCCGGTCGATACTACATCATCAGTTAATAATTTAATTCAGCCGCAGGACAATGTCGATGTCATCGGTACATTCAGATTCCCTGATTTAAAAGGCGATAGTGCGCTTGATACTGTCACTATGACTATTTTGCAGAATGTAAAAGTTCTGGCAGTCGGAAGCCGTTATTCAGGGTATCAAGCCGACCCCGAGGGCGGAGTTAGAAATAGTTACGGTACTGTGACACTTATGCTGTTGCCGCATGAGGTTGAAATGGTGGTTTTTGCCAGCCAAAAGGGAAGATTGTCCTTGAGTTTGCGTAACTACGGCGAAACCGAGATTATCAGTGAAACTCCGAGCGTGGACTTCCGCAAACTTGAGAAGCAATTGCCGAATTATAACCGCATCCGTGAACAAAATCAAAAGAGATATTGAACTTGAAATAAAATGATTCAATTACTGATTTATCAACCGAATAATAAAAAAATTCACGCTAAATTGCCGGCAGGAGAGTATTTAGTTGGGTCGGCATCGACTTGTCAGATTCGTTTGAATTTCCCCGGAGTTTCGCCGGTGCATTGCCGATTTGTGGTGGAGAATCATCAACTTTTTGTTGCTGATTTGCAGAGTGTGAATGGAACTCGCATTAACGGCAATTTGATTACGCCCAATGAGTTGTATCAATTAGACAGTGATGCGGATATTGAGATTGGGACAGTGTCAATCGCCTTTAAATTAAAGGATAATAGTTTCGGAGATGCAAAAAAATCCGTCCGAACCGGTAATTCGTCGCCGAAAAACGCTGATACACCTGAACTTGACGCTTTCGGCAAAGAAAAAATTCCCGTGCTTAAAATTTCTAACGTTTCCGATAAGGATCGACCGATTATTCAGGAGATTAAAAAACTTGCCCATAAGGAACTGCTCTCCAGACTCAATCTCAAAAAAATGGCAGTTACCGGAGTTGCCGTTGCCGATTTGGAAGCACAGGCAAAAAAGACGATTGCGGAAATTATGAAGGAATTAAATGTCGACTTGCCCAATAGTTTGCCCAAAGGTACAATTGAGCAGGAGTTATTGCATGAGGCTATCGGGTTGGGACCGTTGGAGTATTTGCTCAAAGAAGATGATATTACTGAAATTATGGTAAATGGTCCCGATAATGTCTATGTGGAGCGTGGCGGAGTGCTTTACCGTACTGATACGGCTTTTGCTGATAACTATCAAGTGCTTGCCGCAATTGAGCGAATTGTGTCACCTTTGGGGCGTCGTATTGATGAGAGTTCTCCGATGGTTGATGCCAGATTGGCGGATGGTTCCCGTGTGAATGCCGTAATTCCGCCCTTGTCGCTGGTGGGGCCGAGTATCACAATTCGTAAATTCTCCAAAAAACCGCTGGAAGCGTCGGATTTGATTAGATTCGGTTCGATTTCGCAGGATGTGGTTGATTTTTTAGCAACCTGTATTAAACTTCGCAAAAACATCATTATTTCAGGTGGAACTGGTTCGGGTAAAACGACTTTATTGAATGTTTTGAGTTCATTTTTGCCGAATCGAGAGCGAATTATCACTATTGAAGATGCGGCAGAATTGCAGCTGCATCAGGAGCATTTGGTGCGATTGGAATCCCGTCCTGCCAATGTTGAGGGCAGGGGTGAAATTTCTATTCGTGATTTGGTCAGAAACTCTTTGCGTATGCGGCCTGATAGAATTGTGGTAGGTGAGTGCCGTGGCGGAGAGGCTTTGGATATGCTTCAGGCGATGAATACCGGGCATGACGGTTCATTGACGACGGTGCATGCAAATTCGCCGAGAGATGCTTTAGCGAGGTTGGAAACTCTGGTGATGATGGCAGGATTTGACTTGCCGTTGAAAGCGATTCGGGAGCAGATTGCTTCGGCGATACACATTATCGTGCAAATCAGCCGTGAGCGTGACGGTTCGAGAAAAGTTACCCATGTGAGTGAAATTACCAAAATGGAGGGGGAAGTAATCACTATGCAGGATATTTTCCTTTTCCGCCACGACGGGTGGAGTGAAGACGGTAAAATGCTTGGCGAACATGTGCCGACGGGAAGTGTGCCGAGTTTCATGGAAGATGTTGAGCGTGCGAAATTGAAACTTGATATTGATATGTTTAACCCTGATAAACGAGGGAGAAAATAGTTTATGGGTAATATTCTGATAATCTCCTTATCGGCAATGGCGGCGGTCTCTTGTTTGGCTTATTTGATATTCGATATTGTTATGGATATTTACAAGCGGTACAAGGAGCGTTATTTGGAGGAAACCGAGCTTGAATTAGGGGATATTTTTCTGCTTTTGCCATCGCAGAAAATATTGGATATGAATATTCTTTTCAGTGTAATCGGTGGCGGACTTTTAGCGAGTTTGTACGCAATCAGAATTAAAGAAGTTTCAATTTTGATGGTACTTTTTCTGGGATTTGTGGGTTTTGTGGTAACTTTCCCGATTCCGAAATTGATATTCCGTTTCCTCAAAAAAAGGAGAATTAATAAATTCAATGAACAGCTTGAGGAGGCTTTGGGGAATATTTCAGGCAGTTTGAAGGCAGGATTCAGCATTAATCAGGCATTTGATGAAATTGCCGAACAGCATAAGTCGCCGATTTCGGTCGAATTTCGATTGCTTACCCAGGAGATTCGACTCGGAGTCAATATGGAAGAGGCTCTGGCAAATATGCAGAATCGCTTGCAAAGCAGTGACTTCGATTTGGTGGTAACCGCGGTTATTACCGCTCGCCAGACAGGTGGTGAATTGACCTCTACGCTGGAGCGATTGGCAGGACTTATTAGAGAGAGAATGCGAATAACTCGCAAACTTGAGGCGATGACATCAATGGGCAGATTGCAGGCAACTTTGATTGGGCTTATGCCATTTATGCTGTTGTGGGGGATGTATTATGTCAGTCCGCACATGGTAACGGCATTTTTCGATACGACATTCGGTTTTATTGCTCTCGGAGTGGCGATAGTATTGGATATTATCGGTTTTTTAGTTATTAAAAAGATAACGACCATCGACATTTAAGAGGGGGGATTGAAATTGGGTAATGTAGTAATTTTGATTTCATCGATTTGTTTCGGGGCGATGGTATTTTGTCTATTCAAGGCGATTTTTGACGGGATTAAAAAACTTAATGAACTCGACTTAAACGGCGAAGCGGATAATTTCAATCATCAGGAGTTATCACTGCTGCTTAAACTCGGCTTGCCGGGGTCAAAAATATTCCGCTATTATATCAGAAAAAAGGGACTTTTCGCCGAACAACAAGCAATTTTGCTGCAAAAATTGAATATGGCAGGATTGTCATTTGTGATAGAAGCAAGTGATTTTCTGGCGTTAAAATTTAATTTTTACTTTATCGGAATCGTGATATTTCTCCTCGCTTCTCTGGGCGGACACGGTCTGCTTGGATTGATTTTGGACGTATTGCTGATGATCTATCCCGGTGTCTATCTGAATGCGATTATCAAAAAACGGCACTTGGAAATAATGAAGGCACTCCCGAATATGCTTGACCTTTTAACTCTGTCAGTTGAGGCGGGAAAAGATTTTGTAAGTGCGTTGCGTGATATTCTGGCAAAACGCCGTCCTGACGCATTGACTGAAGAGTTTTCACAGGCTTTTCAGGAGATTCAGTTGGGGCGTAATCGGGCAGAGTCTCTGCGTGATATGGCAAAAAGGGTCGGGCAGGCGGACTTAACTTCAGTTTTGAATGCGATTATTCAAGCAGAGGAGTTGGGTGTAAGTATTGCTGAATTATTGCGTATTCAGGGGGATATGCTCCGTAATAAGCGATTCAGTT
>JAFTJQ010000045.1 GCA_017456285.1 Lentisphaeria bacterium | reverse complement strand
TAAAGGCTTGCTTCCATTCGACCGAAATCTGTCTGGTCACAATTTTCACACTTTTTTTGATTTTCAAAGCATGGACATACTGTGCCTTGTAAGTCTGTTTCAAGCCGCAAAATCCAGTAATGTTGGATTTGCGGCTTTTATGCTATTTTTTACAATTTAACTTCAGGAGATCATAACAATGAAATGTCCGAGATGTAATTCAGATAGAGTTAACGTTACAAAAAGAAATGAAAAAGTCAGTCATTTCGGAGCAACTTTGAACAATGAACTTGTGGCAATATGCCAGGAATGCGGTAAATCGTTTGATCCGGAATTGGCATATTTGCAGCAGAAAGTTTCAGAAGCAAAACAAAATTTGGCAGACATTTGTACTCAAAAACTTCAAAATATTCTTGAAGTGGAAGACCTGGGTTTTGCTGTACCCAAGTTTCCTTATGGCTTTTTTGCAACCCCTGATATCCCAGGCAAAAAATTAATTAATGCAATATCAACATACGCACCATCTGCAAAAAAAGAAGAGATTTTATTTCTTGCGGACCTGTCGATTTTTGGCAGTGCGAAAGCTGGGGTACTAATTACTCCTCAAACAATATATTACAAAAATTTGGGAAAGAGCCATACAATAGACCTCAATACAATTCATAACTGCAATGCAAAACGAAGTAAACTGATCGTAAATGATTTGACTCTTGAACTTAATTCAGGAGCGATGGCTGAAATGCTGATGAAAATTATTCGAATTCTCGCTGAAAAATGCAATAATGCAACTTCTGTTCCAGCAGATGAGAACAAGGTAAGGGTAGAACACATTGCAACGCAAAATAATATCGCATCAGGGAAAGAAGAAAACAGCTCTGAAATCAAAAGAGAAGATATACCCAATTCGCCGACTAATATAGCCGAACCCAAAAACAAAACTAAAAGTATAAAGAAATGGGGATGTGGCTGTGCATCTGTTTTTGCGGTGTTTTTCATACTGATAGGCATTATCGGATCATTTGCAGAAGTCGAAGAAACGACATCTCCAAAAGAAGAAAAATCCAGAACTTCACAGGCAGTTCCAAAAACTCAAGAGAGTGACATCAAAATCGTATCTGACAACAAAAAATCACACGCACCCAAAGTGGAAAAGAATGAAAATTCTGCACAGAGTGAAGGTGATAAAATGCAATCTGAAATTGAACGTTATTACGATGAGGCACAGAAAATGCGTTCTTTGGCCAAGTCAATAACAGCAAAAGATAAAGTCCTGTCTGAAAAAGAGCTCCTGAATCTAAAAAATAAAGTTCTCAAGGAACATTTTCAGTTCCATGAAGACAATCCTAAAAAAGTCGTTATTTTACAGGAAGAATACTGTGCAGAAACACGCAATCGTGCGGCTAACTTGCTTCAAACTTACAATACTCTTAAAAGAAAACATTCTCAATTGCTCAAGCAAAATAGCTCAAGTTACGAAATTTCTCAAACTGCAAAAAAGATCAATTTATTTGTAGATCAAATAAAAAAAGCACAGCAAGAGATTGTTATGCAAGATGCAATTCTTGACTTGAAAAAAGCTGCATATGAATTGTTGACTACTCTTTGTGGTCCTGATATGGAAAAAAATCTTGCGAATCAGAGAAACAACAAAAAAATGTCAGCATTAGAATTCTTTAAAAAGATCCGGATAACCTGCAAAATGAAAGTTATCAGTAAAGATGGATATACCGGAAAGCCGCAGTTTACTTTTTCCATTGCCAACAACTCCAATGTTGCAATAGATGTCATTGAAGGGAATTTGCGTTTGAAACGTCGCAATGGGGAACAACTCATTATGGAAAAAGAATTTTTAGTATTAAGAGCAGACGGAGATTTTGTAGCAGCTGGAAAAATGCGGACATTTTCACCCGACACTGCAAAAATCTTTCTTATAGAAGATGGTTGGGACAGACTTTTTGTTGTAAATGATTATGTTTTGGAATTTGAGCCAACTCGTATTCGAACTGTCAAATCCCCTAACAGTGACGCTGTGGAATATGATATTTCCGAATGAACCCCATTCAATATATTTGATCAATGAGGCATTAACATTTTCATATTCAAACATTGTATAAACTTGAAATATACCATCAAAGGTATATTAAGTCAAAGATAAGAAGATGACCCTATATGCGAAATAAAAAATAACATAGAGTACGATAGGTGCACTAATTCTCAGATCTAATGAGTTGTATTGAAATTGCTTCCAGCCGTTCCTCCAAATCATCCGATAGTTTGGAAAAGAAATCCAGACCGGTTTGTTTTTCCACTTCGTCAACGCTGACGGCAAAAACTTGTAGTGGTTGATCGGAAGATCGGTGTGGGATTATGAAGCCGATCATTTTTACTGGTGGAGTCAGGTCATAAATGACTTTGTAAAACGCTTTGGGAATTGTGATGCTGCCGGACGGCAGATGTTTGGCTTCAGCCGCAGACGGGAATATTGCTCCTGTAACGACATAAATCTCTTTTTCTTTGAGAGCGATCGCCCGTACCAACTCTTCCAATCTTTTCCAGATGCCCCGATTAAATCCTGGAAGCTGGGGTGACATATTGCTCATCAGGAAACTATCAAGCATCGTTTGCCGTGAAAACGCCATATCTGCTGCCGGAGCCAGATGTCCCCGGTCAAATCCGCTGCGGGTATATTCTTTGGGATAGGCTGATTGCCGAATCAAAGGATCGTACTTGAAACGGTTTGACCGCTTATGTGGTTCAGTTTGTAATTCTTCGGCAGTAAGTTTGTAAATCACCCATAACGGCTGCCGGTGTTTATTGGAAAATCCGACCGCAAATCCCCGTCTGTCAATAACAACATCCGCTTTACCGGGATTTCCCAACAGCAGATTATCAAATTCAGATTTTTCAGCAGCACTGCAGAAAACAGGAACCAGCAATAATAAAAATTGCAGATAAAAAAATAACTTGAAAAAGATTGTTTTCCGTAGATGCTTAATGCTGCGAACCTTGATGGACTGATGTATCGCAGCAAAAAATGAACGGC
>JAFTJQ010000044.1 GCA_017456285.1 Lentisphaeria bacterium | reverse complement strand
TTCACTTCGACTAATTTTATTTTTGTATCATTTCAATTCTACTAAAAAAAAAAGTTTTGCATTTAGAAACCTAATTTCAAAAAATCCGTTGAAAGGTCGAGAGTGCGTTGGTCGTTGTTATAATTCCGGATTCTTCGCTACGTTCTGAATGACGAGTTGGGTTTGTCTTTGCCTCCGTGGCACAATATATAACCGTCATGCAGAGGAGCGAAGCGACGAAGCATCCAGCCTACGAGCCATTAGGCTCGCACTTCGTCGCTCCATAAAGAGCGACACCTCCCATAATTTCCCTGTCCTCCATAGCCTTTGGCGACGGAGGATGCATTCTTAATTTTTAATTCTATGTCTCCCCACTTGATTTTACGCTTTTTTGGGGTCAGTAATTCAAAAAAATACCGATAGATACGGAGTCTATCGGCTTCTTACGGCATAACTCTGCTTATCGACAGAGGTTAAAAAGCAACTGTTCCAAAACTCGTCTCGGCGGCATTTTCCCTGAAACAATTGCTAAATTGGCTTCGCTTGCCAATTGCAGTGCCTTTGCGATTTCATTTTTATTCCAAGCATTTGCCATTTCGCAGACTTTGAATGCCCTGAATGGGTGCATTTTCAGGAGAATGTTATTCGGATATTGATTTTTTAAACTGCTGTCAATATCATCGAAACTGCGTGGATTGAGGTTTTTTATTTGCAGCTGCTCCATTGCCAAACGGGTTTGCACGACTTTTTGTAATTCATTTGATAGTGAAATCATAATTTTGATCTCCACTTCGCCGTTATCAATAAGCGTATCAAGCATTTTGACTGAAGTGCTTAAGTTTTTCTCCATAACTGCATTGGTAAATAAGTAGATGAGGCTTTCGGGAGTTTTAGCACATAATTTCTGACAAGTATCCAGAGAAATATTTTTTTCATCACCGAGATAGATAACTAATTTTTCAATTTCATTATCCATTACCCCACTGTCATTCGGCAATGCTTCACAGAGGAATCTGACCGCATCGGGGGCGATAGTTTTGCCGTTTTTGCTGACGGTTTCTCGAATAATTTCAGACTTCAGTTCCTGATATTTTCGGTCATTGAGTTTGAGATTTTCAAAAGTTTCCAAAACGGCAACTGCCTTGATTTTTTTTGCATTTGCCTTGCGTAAATCAATTACTCCGTCGGGGGATTCGATCACGATATTGATATTATCATCATAATCGTGGTTGAGCAAAGTATTTAAGAGGGATTCTCCGAGTTTGTCGGTGGGGTTGATTAATTTATCAATATCTTTAAAATATCGGAGAAAAATTGTCTTTTCGGGCGTCAGAAAGGGCGGAGTTTGCAATTCGCTGATAAAGCAGTTAATTACTTCCGCAAAAGTCATGTTATCGCCCTGAATAATTTCCGTGCTACAACTATCGCTTGACAATTCAGAATCACCACTATTGTCATCACTTGGGAACGCCAATTTTTTAGCAATGGCAGTTGCCCGTTTTTTTATTGCAAGCTCATTTTCACCGTAGATGATATAAAATTTACCCATTTTCTTCCTTCGTTTGTAATCTCATTAGTTTATAATTTAATATCTTTTGACAAAATATCAAGAGAAAACCTTAAAATTTTGACCAAATCTCTCGTTTTTTTGCGAAAATCTCAAGCCATCATAGAAAAAATCAAAAAAAATCGTATGATTTATAAAAAAAAATTTGCTTTTTTATTTTAATAGATTATATTTTTATGTAATTGTATATTTCAGTGTTTTTTATGGAGGTTCAAAAATGGGAAAAAACCCTAAATTGACAATACTTTTTGAGAAAATGCGCGGTCGTGTTTTTGAGTTGGACAAAGATGTCTTGTCCGCAGGTCGCAAGGAAGGTGTGGATATTTGCATTAAAGAGGGTTCTTTAAGTTCACATCATTGTGATTTTATCCGTACTGAAAGCGGTTCATATATCCTGCGTGACAATAATAGTACCAATGGTACCAGAGTGAATAATGAGCCGATTACCGAGCGTGAATTGCAGAATTCAGATATTATTCAACTTGGTGCGGTTGAAATGCTTTATGACTGTGAGGATGATGGTTTGAGCAGTGCGAATTTGCGAACTCATACAATTGATTTGGACAGCACGGCATTGAGCAACCTCTCAACCACTCGTGAATTGAAAAACTTCTCACCGTTTGAAGCAAATAAATTGAAAAAACAGAAGCAGCAGCATGCTATGATGTTGGTAATTATTATTTTGTGTGCGGTGGCAGTTGTGGCGTTGGTGGGATATTTGATGTTCAAAATTTTCTCGGCACAGTAAAAACTTGCAGATAAATCGCAGTTTGAATAGTTGCGATACTTTCAAATTTACAATATAATTTAACTTGAGGTAATTTGCAAATGACGGATTACCTCAAAATTTTTCGAAAAAGTAAGGAATTTTTTTATGGCAAATGACGAAAAAACAAAAAAATTTACTCCTAATCACAAAGCCGCTATTGTATGGTTGATTATTTTTGCGGTAATTGGGGTTTTGTTGATATTCAAAAATTTTGACAGCACCAAGGTAACTGAATGGAATCAGTCACAGTTTATCGAAGCTGTTCAGCACGAGCAGGTGCTTACCGCGGTGATTGATGCCCAGAATAATGATGTGCTTACAATCAAAGGTAAATACATCCTGAATAAGCAGAGTAATTTGCCTGCAAACGTTCAGAAGGATAATATCAAAAACAATTCTAATGAACTGCTTTACCAAACCCGAGTACAGAAAACTGCGGAAATTGATTCAATGTTGTTGAAAATAAAGACAGTTTCCGTCAATGATAATCGTGAGGGGTGGGGATCAATTTTAGGCTCATTTCTGCCGTTTTTGATAATTTTTATCATTATTTACTTGATTATTGCCCGTCAGATTAAGGGGGCGAATCGCGGTGCATTTGACTTCGGAAAAAGCAAAGCTCGCATGATCCCGCCGGGTGAATTAAAAGTTAAATTTTCTGACATCGCAGGTGCAGACGAGGCAAAAGAGGAGATTCAGGAGGTTGTTGAGTTCCTCAAAGATCCGCTTAAGTTCCAGTTGGTCGGAGGTAAAATTCCTAAAGGCTGTCTTTTAGTCGGAGAGCCGGGAACGGGTAAAACCTTGTTGGCAAAAGCGGTTGCTTCAGAGGCAGGTGTGCCGTTTTTCGCAATCAGCGGTTCAGATTTCGTCGAGATGTTTGTCGGTGTCGGTGCAAGTCGAGTTCGTGATATGTTTGAGCAGGCGAGAAAGCACATGCCTTGTTTGATTTTTATCGACGAAATCGATGCTGTCGGACGTTCCCGTTTTTCAGGAATGGGCGGCGGACATGATGAACGTGAACAAACTTTGAATGCGATGCTGGTCGAAATGGATGGACTTGAGAGCCGTACCGGTGTCATTGTGCTGGCGGCAACTAACCGTCCTGACGTGCTTGACCCTGCTTTGTTGCGTCCGGGTCGATTCGACCGTCAGGTGGTTATGGATCTGCCGGATATTAAGGGACGCCGTCAGATTCTGGAAATTCATGTTAAAAACATTAAACTCGGAGATAATATTGACCTCGATGTAGTTGCGAGAACCACCCCCGGCTTCAGCGGTGCGGACTTGGCGAATTTGTGCAACGAAGCGGCATTGCTCGCAGCTCGTGAAAATCGTGAAGCAGTTACCCAGAAAGATTTGGAAGAGGCTCGTGACAAAGTCAGTTACGGTCGTGAACGCAAAAGTCGTAAAATCACCGAGCGTGAAAGAGTTTTAACCGCTTACCATGAGGCAGGACATACTTTGGTTGCATTGCACATGGAACACTCAACTCCGATTCACAAAGTTACAATTATCCCTCGCGGACAAGCTTATTTGGGGGCAACCTTTACCATGCCCAAAGAGGATGTTTACACCAGAAGCAAACTTGAACTTATTGCCGATATGGCGATGGCAATGGGCGGCAGAGTGGCAGAAGAACTTAAATTCGGTGATATTACCACCGGAGCTTCTGCGGATATTGAACACACTACCAGAATTGCACGCCAAATGGTTTGTGCTTATGGTATGACCGAGGAGATCGGTCCGGTTCGTTACGGTGAATTTCGTAATCATCCGCATGCACGAGTTGATGCTCCATTGCCCGACTCATTGGGTGAAGAAACTGCCCGTGAAATTGACTTGCAGATTCGCAAGTTTGTCAAGGATGCTTTGGATACTGCCAGAAAAATTCTTTCAGAAAATTACAATGAATTGGAAATTTTGTCGCAGGAATTGCTCAAAAAAGAGACTTTAGATATAGCTGAAATTAATGTGCTTTTAGGCAGAACTGCTCCGACTGAAACAGTTGAACCTGCGGTCGAGACGATGCCTGACAATGCAGAAATTGCCGAGAATGACAATGGAGAAACTTCAGAAAACAACTCCGCTGAATAGTTTTCTAACTTATGATGAAGCTAAAGCAATTTGCCGAATAAGTTGCTATATTCAGCCTAAATCATCCAGAAATTCAGTGGTTGGTTTGCATGACGGCAAATTGAAAATTGCTTTGACCGCTCCCCCTGTGGACGGTCAGGCAAATGCAATGCTGATTAAGTTTCTTGCTTCCTATTTGGATAAACCTAAAAGAGATTTGGAGATTGTTGCAGGCGACAGCTCCAGAAATAAAATTGTGGCGATAAAAAATATCAACCCTGATGACTTGGCTGAATTAAATGTTAACTTATCTCAAAATTAAAAATTTTGCCTTAATTGAAAATGCAGAAATCGAATTCGGTGATAAATTTAATGTAATTACCGGAGAGAGCGGTTCGGGTAAATCTATTTTGCTTGGGGCTTTGTCGCTTCTTAATGGGGAACGCCGAGAGAGCGGAGTGATTCGTACCAATGCAGAGCGATGCGAAGTTTGTGCTATTTTGCGAGTTACGGATTTTCAGCGTGAGCGATTAGGGAAAATTTTTGAAGATAATGATTTAGATATTTCTTTAGAGTCGGATGAGGAACTTATTATCCGCCGAGTTATCAGTGCTAATGGCAGTCGCAATTACGTCAATGATTGCAATGTTTCAGCGAAAATTTTGCAGAAAATAAGCGGACTTTTTTTTGATTTTAATCGTCCTGATGATGAGTTATCATTGAATTCAACTTGCCGACAGTTGGAGTTGCTGGATCGATTCGGAGCAATTGATAAAACAAGTTGCAATAGAATTTATCATGAATTAATTGAGTGTCGGGAAGAGATCAGCAATTTTGAAGCAAATACTCCGCAACTCGCTGAAATTGAAGAGGCAAAGGAGCTAATCAGCCGATTTGAGGCAGTTAATCCGCTTGAAAATGAGGACGAGGATTTGAGTGTCCGCCATAAACTGCTTGCTAATTCACAGGAGATAATCGCAAGTGCCGCTGCGGTGGTTAATGGATTAACGGATAATGAAAATTCACTGGCTGATTACAGTGCAAATATCACCAGAGAGTTGTATCACTTGAATAAACTTGCCGAGAATAGTTGCGATTCATTTGTCAATGAAATTGAACTTATCGGCGAAAATATCCGAGAGTTATCGCAGAAAATTGAGAAATTTATTTCAAGTATCGACATTGACCAAGAGGAATTTTTTAACCTTGAAAATCGTCTGGCGGAAATTCATAAATTGAAAAAATTGTATGGACCGAGTTTGCAGGAAGTTTTTGCAAATTACGAAATTGCTTGTCGCAAGGTTGCGGAGTTTGTCAGCAGTCAGGCGAAAAAAGCAGAGTTGTCAGCAACCGAGTTTAAGTTGAAAGAAAAGTTGCTTGCAGAGTGTCGAAAATTGTCGCAGGCAAGACGGGTTAAGTCAGAGGAATTAACCTCATTGATGATCGCTGAATTGCACAAAATCGGCTTTACCAAGGCAAATTTGAAGTGGGAGTTCAAAGAGGGGATTCCGACTGAAAACGGATTTGATGAAGTTGAAATCCTTTTCAGTGCCAATCAGGGTGAACAACTTCAAGCATTACGCAAAATCGCCAGCAGCGGTGAGCGGTCAAGATTGTTTTTGGCAATTAAAAGTGTGCTTGCCAAAGTCGATGATATACCGATTGTAATATTTGATGAAATTGACGCTAATATCGGCGGTGAAACGGCAAATAAAGTGGCAGGAATGCTTCGTGATTTATCCGAGTATCGGCAGTTAATTTTGATTAGTCACTTGGCACAGGTTGCGGCGAAAGCGACTAATCACTTGTACGTTTACAAAGAAGAGAAAGAGGGGCGAACCTTTTCGCATGTAGTTAAGTTGAGTGGAGAAATGCAGGTTAATGAAATTGCCCGTTTGCTCGGCGGCAAAAGTGACCTTGCAATTGCCCGACTCCATGCTAAAGAGTTGCTTAATTTCTGACGAGTAGCTGCATAGAAACATGGCGTGTACATTGACAGGTCATGACTGCGGTGGAATTGAATTGTCCGACAAGTCTGACGAGTGCGTGAGCGTGATAAGATGCGAAGCATCTGTTTGGTCAAGGTCGCTGACCTTGTGCGGAGTTTGAGGGTGCAGAACCCTCAAAAAAAAGGCGGTGGCTGATAAAAAAAGGCAGCAAGCCTGCTGCCGACCACCGCCCGTCTGCGATAGCAGACAGTTGAATTCTCGACTCAAAAACTTTTACCCAATCAGCCTAAACATCAGCGTGGAGCTGATGCCGTACCGATTTAATCACTAATATACACAAATATTGTTTTTTTCTGGATTCTTCGCTACGCTCTGAATGACGAGTTTGGATTATCTCTGCCACCGCAGCAAAACTTTTTCGCCGTCATGCAGAGGAGCGAAGCGACGAAGCATCCAGCATTTTATTAGTCGTGCTACAGCACGACATCTTTAATGCTTGTAATTAATTATGATTTTTTTTAAATTTTTCTCGCATTTCTCGCATTTTCTCTCTTGACTTTTCTTATTTACATGCTATATTATAAGAAGTTACAACCTTAATTCAGTTAAAAATGAATTATTCCGAGGGGCTGTATAACTGGTTGCAGAGGCTTCTTTTTGTTGCCTAATGTTGACGAAAATGAAAGACGGCAATGCGATATATGGTTCAATCGGCATTCCAAAAGGTGGGAGTGGCATATAAAGGTGCAGAAAATAAGCGTGTAAGCGGCATGGTAAGTTTAGCATGCAACTGCAATTTTTATTTGGTTAACTCTTAAAGAAAACAGCATTTTAATGCTTCTCTTGACGATTCTTACATCGTTCCCTTTTGGTTCAAATCTCATTTTTATCTGGATTAAATAGAACTAATTAACATTTAATGGAAAGTAGATAAAAATGAAAAACTCTTCGCACATTTGTGTTTACTCCGGGTCGGCTCATCAGGCATTGGCACAGGGAATTGCTGATTACCTTGGCGTACCGTTGGGCAAAGTTCACTTAAATCGTTTCCCTGATGGTGAATGTTTTTGTCAATTTGAGGAAAATGTTCGTACTGCTGACGTTTTCATCATTCAACCGACCTGTTCTCCAGTTAATGATAACTTAATGGAAATGCTCATCATGATTGATGCGGCTCGTCGTGCTTCTGCTGCCAGAATTACTGCGGTGCTTCCTTACTACGGCTATGCCCGTCAGGACAGAAAAGATAAGCCCAGAGTGCCGATCTCATCTAAATTGGTAGCTAATATGATCACTACCGCAGGTGCTGACCGCCTCATTACCATGGACTTGCACTCACAGCAGATTCAGGGATTTTTTGACATCCCGATGGATCACCTTTATGCCCGTCCGGTTCTCGTACCGGTGCTTAAGGAACTTTTAGGTGCTGATCCCGTCGTTGTTGCTCCTGATTCAGGAAGTGCGAAAATGGCTATGTACTACTGCGATATGCTTGAGGGCGGTTTCGCAGTTGTTGCTAAACGTCGTATCAATGCAACCACTGTTGCTTCAAGTCACTTGGTAGGTGATGTCAAGGACAAAGTTTGCGTAATTACTGATGACTTGACCAGTACAGCCGGTACCTTGTGTGCCGCTGCTAAAATCCTCAAGGCTAACGGAGCGAAAAAAGTTTACTGTGCCGTTTCTCACTGCATGCTCGGTGAAGTCGGCAAGGAAAAACTTCTCTCAACTCCCGAAATTGAAAAAATGATCACCACTGACGCTGTTCCGCTTGATGATGATTTGGGCGGCAAAATTCAGGTGGTCAGCGTAGCTCCGCTTCTCGGTGAAGCTATCAGACGTATTCACGATGGCAGATCTGTTTCAGATTTGTTTTATATTCAAGCAAAAAAATAACCGTAAAGTGTAATTATAAAGTAAAGAAAGGAAATTATGAGTACAACTTATGAGTTAAAAGCACAAGCAAGAGACGTTTTCGGTAAAGGTAACGCTCGTCGTGCAAGAAAAGATGGTTTGATTCCTGCAGTCGTTTACAGCAAAGGCGACGCAGCTGAATCAATTTTCGTGAAAGATAATGAATGGGCTATTTTGATGAACAATGATTCTGTCGAAAATCTCACTCTCATTATCGGTGATGTAAAGAAGAATGTTGTTATCAAAGAAGTTCAGCAGAACTTTTTGAAGGGTTATGTTGTTCACATTGACTTCATGGAAGTTAAGTAACTCTTCGCTTATTTGATGACCGTAACTCTATTTAGTATATGAGAGATTGTTCAAATATCAGGTTGATTGTCGGGCTTGGCAATATTGGAACTGAGTATGAAAATACCAGACACAATATCGGTTTCAAGGTAATTGATCGGATTTTGAGCAAGTTAAATGGAGAAATCACTGCACTTCACGGCTGCAAAAGCACTTTTTACAAAGCATCTTTGCGAGGTCGTAAAATTTTGCTTCAGAAGCCTGAAACTTACATGAACTTAAGCGGTGAAGCGGTTCTCTCAATTATGAATAAAGAAAAAATTTCCATTGATGAAATTTTGATTATTCATGACGAATTAGATTTTGAATTCGGTACTTTGAAGTTGCGAAAGGGCGGTTCTTCCGGCGGACATAACGGACTTAAGTCCATTATTGAGAATTTAGGCGGAAATCAGAACTTCCTGCGTTTGAGAATCGGAATTTCAAGAGACAAAAATGTAGTCGATTACGTTTTAGGTGAATTCAAAGAGGACGAGAAACTCATCCTTGATGAAGTGATCGAAACGGCGGCTCAGGCAGCAATTTCATGCGTAAGTATGGGAGTTGCCAATGCGATGAATAAATTTAATTCAACAAATTTAAGCAAAAAAGATAATTCGATAACAGAATAAAATAAGAAAGTATGGAGGTTTTATTTTGAAAAAATACGAATCTGTGTTCATTTTGGACATTCGTAAGGTAGACGACGAAGGTGTCGCATTCAGCAATGAATTGACTGCATTGATCGAGAGTCTTGGTGGTAAGATGACTGAAGCTGTCTCTATGGGACGTAAACAGTTCACCTACGAAATTAACAAACGTAAAGGCGGAATTTACTGGAACTTCTTCTTTGAATTGGCTCCTGCTAAAGTTCTGGCTGTCAAAGAAAAGTATATGCTTGATGAGCGTATTCTCCGCAACATGATTATCGTGGACGAGCGTCCGGCTGTAATCAAAGGCGAAAAAATTCAGGAAGCATAAGAGTTTAATAAGTAATTGAGAATTAATTGGGAGATATTGTTATGGCTTCATTAAATAAAGTAATTTTGCTCGGTAATCTGACCCGTGACCCCGATTTGCGTTATTTGCCGTCAGGTATGGCAGTATGCGAAATGGGACTTGCAGTCAGCAATGGCCGCCGTGTAGTTAATGGACAGGAGCAGGAAGATACTTGCTTTGTCGATATTATTGTGTGGAGCAAGCAGGCAGAAAACTGCAAACAGTATCTGGCTAAAGGTTCTCCGATTTTACTTGAGGGACGTCTGCAGCTCGATAGCTGGGAAGACAGAAATGGCGGAGGCCGCCGTTCACGCTTGAGAGTGGTTGCCGAGAGAGTTCAGTTTATCGGTAATCGCCGCAGCGACAATAATTCCTACAATCAGCAGGGCGGGGATTATAATAATCAAGCAAATTATTCTGCTCCGGCAAATAATTACAGTAATGCCCCGCAATCAGGATTCGGCAATAACGGAAATAATAATTTCTATTCAGCACCGGCTGCTCCCGCAGCTCCGCCGGCTATGCCTGAAGCCGCTTTTAATCCTGCTGATGTTGATGATGACATCCCGTTTTAATTTGAACTAATAATAAAATAATTTTTTATAGATTTGAAAGGAATCAATAAAATGCAAAAAAGAACTAACCGCAGAAGACAAACTGCAAAGCCGAAATGCTGCCGTTTTTGCGAAGCAAAAGTTAATTACATTGACTTCAAAGATGCTGAAACTTTGCAGAAATTTCAAACTGAAAAAGGCAAAATTATGCCCCGTCGTATTACCGGAAACTGCTTAGACCACCAGAAAATGTTGGCAAAAGCTATCAAGCGTGCCCGCGTTGTCGCTTTGGTTTACTAATTTACGAGGAGGACTTTTATTATGGCAAAGAACGTTCAACTTATTTTGCTCGAAGATGTAGAAAACTTGGGCTTGGCAGGTGAAGAAGTTGTTGTTGCAGCTGGTTATGCTCGTAACTACTTGCTCCCCCGCGGCTTGGCTGCTAATGCAACCCCGGCGGTTCTCCGTCTTTTGGCTGCTCGCAAAGAAAAAATCGAGGCTAAACGTGCTGAAGCTCGTGCTGCTGCAAATGCTGTTGCCGCTAAGATCGCTGAATTGAATTTGGTTATCCCGATGCAGGCTGCTGCTGACAGCCAGCTTTTCGGTTCTGTTACTCCGCGTATCATCGCAGAGAAATTGGCTGCTGAAAACATCGCTATCGAACACACCAAAATTTTCATCGATACTCCGATCAAAACTTTGGGTGACTTCACTGTAGAAGTAAAAGTTTACCATGATATTAAAGCAACCTTGAAACTCAATGTTGTAAATATCTAATAGACTTTATTAGTAGTGCAGAAAAGACTGTTGCTGAATGTGACAGTCTTTTTTTTTGAATTTATTAAGTTGTTCTATTTGGTAATTAGAACCATTAATTGGTTTCATTTGCAAAAATTCTTTGGCATTGAAAACTAAATCATGATAATTATCCCAACCGTTTTATTAAAATTATTTCCCCATTTATTTTGCTTTGAATAACAGAAATAAATTAAAAGGAGAGCTTTGCAAGTATTGACGGCATTTTACGCTGAAAATTATTGAAAAATTACCTTTTTTTATTGGTTTTTATAAAAAAATGGTATATATTATAGCATGATGAATAAAAGATACTTATGAAGGAGATGTAATATGATGCAAATATCATTAAATGGTGATTGGAAATTAAATTTCACTCATGGTAAAACTGGTGAATTGCACTCAATAGCGGCAAAAGTTCCGGGAAATGTCGAACTTGATTTGGAGCGGGTAAATTTGATTGGGAACCCGATCCCGCAGACCAGAGAAGATGCAGAACGCTGGATTGATATTACTGATTGGACTTACGAGAAAGAGTTTGATTATGACGGGTTGCCAAGTGGAATGTGCAAAACAATTTTATCATTTGAGGGGATTGACACTGCTGCTGAAATCTATCTTAACGGGGAGAAAATTTATGAGTGTGCCAATATGTTTATTGAGCATTCTATTGATGTAACTGATTTACTTAAAATTGGCAAAAATTCACTTAAAGTTATTATTTTAGCTCCGGAAATTTATGCAAGAAAATTTAAAAATTCCGTTTTTCAGGGAAGTCCTCGGCAGGCTGCTGCTTATCTCCGAAAAGCTCGTTATATGTGGGGATGGGATAATGCTCCACATCGTTTAAGTGCAGGAATTTGGAGAAATGTATCATTGAAGTTTATTAAGCCGATTCGCTTTGAAGAGGTCTATTTGGCAACTCAATATATTTCTCCAAATAAAGATTCTGCAGAATTAAGTTGTCGCTATATTATTGATACTCCCGATCGTGATTTGTCAAATTACAAGGTGCGGTTGCAGCTTTTTTTCGATGGTGAAAAGGAGTTTGAGTATTATGGAAATGTTTTACATACGGTGGGATCATTGAATCAGGGAAAATTGCGAGTTTCAAACCCAAAATTATGGTACCCTGCCGGGTTTGGCAATGCGAATTTATATGATTTTGTTTTGACTCTTGAAAAAGCCGGAGAGATTGTAGCACAGCATAGTGAAAAAATTGGTATCCGCACAGTGCGTTTGATTAGAACTGAAACTACTGACGCAAATGGCAGTGGGGAATTTCAAATATACTGCAATAATGAGAAAATTTTTATTCGTGGGACTAATTGGAAACCGACTTCACCATATCCATCACAAGTTGCTGCCATTAATGAAAAGGTTTTGCAATTAGCAGTGGATTGTAATTGCAATATGATTCGTGTTTGGGGCGGCGGCTTCTATGAAGACAAGGAGTTTTGGGATTTTTGTGATAAAAATGGACTTATGGTATGGCACGATTTTATGATTGCTTGCGAATTGCCGCCAAGAGAAGATTTTTACTTGGCTGAACTGGAAAAAGAGGCAGTTCAAGTGGTAAAAAAATTCCGTAATCGCGCGTCAATGGCGATTTGGTGCGGAGATAATGAGACTGATTTAGCATTTTTCTGGGGTTATATGGTGGAGAATAATTTATTCCCTTCACAGAATAAGGTTACTCGTGAACTTCTGCCGACGGTTGTTTTTAATAATGACCCGTCTCATGATTATTTGCCAAGTTCTCCGTATATCGCAGATGAATTGGTAAATTCAATGCGAAATGGAGTTCGCCTCGCTACAGAAGATACATTGGAGAAGGCTCCTGAACAGCATATTTATTGTAGTAATCCGGCAAAATTTGGTGGTTTTAAAAATCATTTCAAGTTGTCTTCTGCCCATTTAAGTAGCGAGTGCGGTCCTTTAATGACCAATGCCATGTCCGAGTCAGATGATATAGTTGAAAATGAAGTTGAACGCATTATTAAATTCTGGGATATAGACCCTCGTGATACAACTCGTGAAAATGATGTGATTCATCAGACTGATACTTATTGTGCAGCTTGGTGCAAAATGACTAAATGGGTATTGCAGGATATGTTCAATCGTGAGTTTAAGCCTGAAAATTACAAAGAAGTAAGAGCTGGGATAAACTTTTTTAATGCGGATTTTTTCAAGTTTATGATTGAGTCATGGCGTGTCCAGAAATTTCGCCGCACAGGTATTTTGTGGTGGTCGCTTTGTGATATGTGGCCTATGGCGTTTAATTATTCGGTAGTTGATGTGAATTTGAAACCAAAGTTGAGCTTTGATTTTATCCGAATTTCGCAACAGCCCTTTGCATTAATGTGCGATGAAGCGAAAGAAGATGAAGTGCTGCTTCATGCGGTCAATGATACCGGAAAAAGTGTTGCCGGTTCTTACTTGGTAAAAGATGATAATGGCAAAGTTCTTGCCGAGGGTGAGTTTGAAGTCGGGGTTAATGATAGACAAGTTTTAACTCAAATTGAGTTGCCCAAAGGAGAAATTGCTTATATCAACTGGTTTATTGACGGTAGGGAATACAAAAATTTCTACATTAGAGAAACCGAAACTTATGACTTTGAAAAATGTATAAAATGGAGTGAAAAAGTTCGTAAATTTTAAAACAATTTCATCAAATTAAAAGTATTATTTTCTCCTGTTTTTGTTTCGATACTGAACAGGAGAAATTTTGTATCGCTTAATGAAATTATTGGTAAAATAATTTCTCTCTCTATATCCGCACATATTAGAGATTTCGCTGATAGTCATATCGGTTGTTTCCAAAAGTTTCTTTGCCTCAATCATTCGCCTTTCAGCGATAGTTTGATTGATAGTCATGTTGTATTCTTTTTTTAGAATATTATTGAGTTGATGGCTTGACAGCGACACATGTTTAGCGACATCGCTGACTGTTAAATGCGGCAGTTGAAAATGGGTTTCAATAAACCAGAGAGCCATATTAGCATAATATGGTTGAGTCTGCATATAGGGTGGAAGTGCCTCTAATACCTCGGCAAGTGCGATCAAAAAAGCATTTCGCCTTGCATGAAGACAGTCTTTGCTGTCATTCAGGGAATATTGGTGAAATAAATTCAGCATATCCAGCAGGAGCTGTCCTTTGATATTGTGTTGCATCTCAAAAGATGTGGTAAATCCTCTTTTGTAGAAACAGCAGGTAAAAATGTCAAAAGATACCTGGAAAAGCACCACGCACCCATCCTTGATAATCGGTTCATGGATAACTCCCGGAGGAGTAATCAGAATTTTTTCCGGTGTAACAAATGGATCAACCAGGCTGTCTCCGAAAAATATAATCTCATAATATTTGTGAGAATGGAGCAAAACTCCGTCATTTACACAGTTTTTTCTAAAGATCATTTCTGCATTTGAATTTATGCAAGTATCTTTGAGGTAGTTGATAACCAGAGACTTGCCTTCTATTGCCGATACATCATCGAGGATAGTTTCCTCATAGTGTTTGTCAAAAAATTGTTGTTCTGCCATAAAATACTCACCTGAAAATATTTTTTAATAGTTAAATATAGCATTTTTTTTACCGGTTGCAAGTGATTTATGGAAATAAAACTATAAATAATTTTATAATTCTGTGAAAAATATAACTTTGTAATGTTTATTTCTGGTTAATTAATTTTTAATTTTACGAAAGTTATTTTGCATGATATGCTATTCCCATTCAATCCTTAAAACTCCTTGTGTGTTTTTGGGTAAAATAATTTCCCAGCATCCCGGAAATGTACAATTTATTGCAACAATTTTCTCTTGATAATGAGCGATACAATTATTTCGTTCATTGGTAAATAAAATTCCTGTAAACTCTTCCGAGTTTCCCTCAATTAACAATTGAGCGGTATAGCAATTATGCCGCGATTCACTTGACAAAACCCATGTATCGTTGCCGCAACTTAACCGGCGGGGAGTGCAATAAGCCCCAAAAAAATTTAATATCGGAGAAGATAAGCCGCCGAAATGGCAGCAGCCTGCACCTCTTTGGGAACTTAAACAAAAATGTTCAAAACAATAACGGCTTTTCCGCAATTCTTTTTCCCAGACATTTAATGCTGTAATTGCAATTTTGCGTGCGAATGTCATTTGATTGTCATCAAGTGCAGCTTTCCAGAAAAACCATTGATGAGGCATCCATATTGCACCATTCCAGTAGCCATCACTTCTATAATAAGGTGCTTGTTTATCAACAGTAGAGATTCCAATGGGCGTCCACATTTTTTGGGGATTTGACAAACGTTCAAACATTTTGTTTTTTTGCTCTTTCGTGCATATTCCTGATATTAACGGTGATACCCCATCCATCCCCAAATTATAATTTCTGCCGCTTTTTTTGTCTGAATAAAATCCCAGCGGATTGCCATTTTTGTCATGTTCTACATAACTGAATATGCCTTCTTGGCTATCATAACTGTATTGCTGCAAGGTATTTGAAAAATCTTCAATGTCTGAATCATAAGTTGATATATCCGTTTTTTTTCCCAATATTATGGCCGCCCGCCTCATGATTTTAGCAAATCTAATTTGATGAGCAGTAGTTACTACGGGTGCAATAGAAAAATTTTTTTCTGTGAAAATTTCCCATTGAGGAGGATAATCGTCCCATCCTCCGGAATTATAGGTATAATCCCATGGACGCAGTAAATTGCTTTTAGCGGTTCTGAATATAGAAGAGGGAATATGTCCTGCAGTAAAATCATAGAAATGTTTTAATTTAGGGTAAAAAAATTCCAATAACTTCATATCATGGGTACGACAAAAAAGTTCTTTATATAAATAGGCTTGTACAGGCAGGGGAGTCCCGTGAAAAATAAAAGCATTTACATCATTATCCGGTTCTGTCAAATAAGCATTTAAGTTTTCAATGGCTCTAACTTTATCGATTTCAGTGAATCCCAGACCAATGAACCCGGAATCCCAACTGTACAAACTGTTAAAGTGTTTATCAGGTACATGATGACGAATATTTTTGCCTTCTGCACGAATTGGGAAATTAATATTGGTCAAAGAAACTGCTGACAGCATCATACGGCCGAAGCGGTATTTTTTACCTTCTTTGGTGGTTATAAGTTTACTTGCTTTTTTATTTGCCAAAGCAAAAATTTTCTCTAAATTTTTATCTGAAGTATCAAAATTCTTTATCTTTTCGCAAGCTTTTTCTGCGTTTTTATCAACACAGTACAGTGTATAGAAAACTTTTTTTGCCTTTGGTGCTATTTCAATAGGCAGAGTGTAAATATCCCGGCAATATTCACTGCCATTCTCGGCATTAGGAAATGAAGAATAAAATGGATGCCGCAAATTATTAGAGTACAAAACTAATTGTGATAAATTTTTTAAGCGATACTCCCTTTTGACCGTTTCGTTGCAGCTCCACCATACTGCATAATTTTTATCTATTGATTCTGCAGTAAAAATATCAATTTTATTGCTATCACTGCTTTGACACTTGACTTCCAATGCATTATTAATATCTCTAAATTCAATATCCGGTATATTTGTCTTTTCCGGAGCAAGAATCAGTCCATCTATTCTCAATCCCTGTGTTACTCCGCAGCTTATAATTTTTATTTCGCCCTGTGAAGCTAATTTGTCATTATAAATTTCAAAAATATCAAATTGCCCACTGCCGGTAAAGGATTTTTTTTGTTTTTTGTCTGCAATTAAAATTTCTAAATCAAACTTGATGTTTTCCTCGACAAGGGCACGTAAAAAAACTTTTCTGTTTCCGCTTTTTGGTATAGTATAAAAATAACTCACCTCATCACCATTATCTGCACCAAAACACCGCAAATTTCCGTCATAATGCGGCAACCCCAGACAACTGCCATTTACCGTTCCTTTGCAGGGCTGTTCTCCTCTTCTGCCGCCGGATGAAGTTAAATTATGGTCGTAACGCGGAGCAGAAAACTTCAGTTCGCTATAGTCCAATCCATCAATAAATTGACAACCTTTCGGCATAACCGGAATAACTTCATATTTTGCTGGTACTCTGGTGTACATCAATAATGATGCACTCTGCAATTCACTTAAATGATTTTCAAAACAACATCTCCCCAGATAAAAGTTTTCATCTATTTTGGTATAAGAAACATCACAAAAAAACTTATCAAGTTCAAGAAGCTGCTGGCGAAATGAAAAATGCTCTAAATTGGGTAAGGCTGTCATGGGAGAACAGCCGCTTTCCCGCAAAGGATCAGGAAAATAAAACTGACGTCGAAAAATTCCGGGCACCATGAAAAAATCAATTCGCAATCCTTTTTTGTAGTCGGCAATATGGCTTAATCCATACACATCATTGGCATACGGTCCCCAATCGGATAAACTTGGTAAATCATGAGTTCTTTCCAAATAGTTATAATTTTTCATAGCAACTCCTTTCTAAATGATATTAATTTTTTTATGAATAATATATGGTGTTTTTTTTAATTTACAATTACATGCAAATATAAAAAAAAGATATGCTAATATATAAAAAAACAATGTCGTTTTTTTATATTGATAGTTGTATTTTTTTTATATAGCAAAGGTGTTGACAATGATTTTTTTTGTGCTATAATTATTAACAGAAACAAAAAATAAGAATTAAAATTAACCGACAATAAATAAACAAAGGAAAAGATTATGAATTTTAGAAAATCAATTTTCACTATGGCGTTAATCGGCAGTGCTTTGGCGTCATTCGGAGAGGGGATTATTCAGAATGAGGATAATACTCACTATTTTGTAATTGGTAAAATCGGTTCAACGGAGCAGGATTTGCGTCAGCATATTGATAATTATCTCTATCCGGGACACCAGATGACGGATTTCATGCTGAATCCGGGAGCGTATTTATTCAGTGCAAAAATCGGTGATTTGCCTGCGGCATGGGAAAATTTGACATTCAATGCGGATGGCAGTATCACCGGAAAAGACGGCAAAGTGATTGACAAAGTTCTTTGGCCTCGCTACAAGGTTATGAAAAAACTCCATGAAGATGGAATTGATCCATATAAAATTTGGATTGACCAACTTCGCAAGCGAGGAGTCCGTCCGTGGATCAGTTGGAGAACAAATGATATTCATAATCCATTTAATACTTGGGAGGTAAGTTATTCAGACTTCTGGGCAGCACATCCGGAGTGGCGAACCGGGGTTTTCCCGAATTACACTAATTGGCAGGCAACGGCAATGGATTATTCAATCCCCGAAGTCAGAGAACATGTAATGCATATTATTTTCACTTTGATTGATACTTATGATATTGACGGATTTGAACTTGATTTTATGCGTTTCGGAGAGGCTTTCCGTCACGGCAAAGAGATTACCGAGGGACACAAAATCATGCTGGAAATGCTTCGGGAAATCCGTAAACATCTTGATGAAAAGGCAGCGAAAGAGGGGAGAGATAGAATTAAACTCGGACTTCGTCTGGCTGCTGATCCCCGCGATGCTTGGAGATTGGGATTTGATGTTGAAACTTATGCAAAAGAGGGTTTGATAGACCTTGTAACTGCGGCGACAGTTTTCCACACAACTTGGCATGATGTTCCTGTTAGAGAGTGGAAGAAACTTTGCGGAGACAATGTCGAATTTGCAGTTTGTATTGAGTCAAATAAACGTTCACATTGGTATTTTCTCCAATCAAGTTACGCTGATCCCGGGGATGTGGCAAATGGTTTGGCAGCAAGTTATCTGCATCAGGGAGCGGATAAAATTTACCTCTTTAATACTTTCTGGTATCCGAAAGACATTATGACTACTTCCGGCAAACTTGAAACAATCGTCAAAGCTCCCCGCCGTTGTCCGATTTTGTATAATGATTTGCGTTCAGTTGGGGCTCATGTTTACAGTCAATTGCCGCAGAAATTTGCGGAGAAATATACCCGTCCGTACCGAATTAATATCGGACCGAATTTACAGGATGGCGACAAGGCTTATGTGGTAATGGCGTTCAAAGATAATAAAGTACCAAGAGGCGATTTTGCAGATGTTTATGTAAATAGCAATAAGCCGATTAAGCGTTCAAATTTCGTTCCGGAACTCTTTTTCAGAGAGGAGTTGAATGCGGGCGTAGTTGCTTTTGAAATTCCGAATGGTTACTTGCATGAGGGTGAAAATATTATTGAAGTTTCTGCCAATGGCAAACAGCAATGGACTTTGGATTGGATTGAAATCTATATTGCTAATGAAAAAGCAATGTTGCAGGATGAGAATTTGATTGCACTTAATGAAGCCTTTGCCAATGTGCAGGAGTGGCAGTATAACTATAATGCAGTCAATGGCAATATGCCGGGTAATATTTACAACCCCGGAAGTAAAAAATGGAAATTGGTCAAAGTTAATGGGCGTCAGGCACTTCGATTTGACTGTACCGGTACAGGCTCAAATGGTATTGCAAGTTTGAGCAAGCCTGCTGAAATTGCTAAACTTGGCAACAAAATTGCAATTGAGTTGGAGTTCTCAATTCCCGAAGCCGGATCTGACTTGCAAGGCCCATGGAACTGGTATTTTGCTTTTGCCAATGGCGGAGATAAAAAGGCTAATTTCAGCATGATTGTCGGCAGAAATAAAATCAGCAGTTCATTCGGCAACTTTGCTTTTCCGACTATGACCTTTGATGTGCCGAAAAAATTGAGAATGTTAGTTGATGCTGAAGCAGGAACTATTACTATGCAGTTGGGTAATGGCAAAGTGCAGAAGTTCAACTTGAAAAATGATCTCAATCGCACTAACTATTTGGGTTTCGGCGATGCAGGAAATTCGACAGGTAGAAATTTTGATCTCTACTCGATGAAAATCGGTCGGGTGGAATAAAAAAAAAGTAAAAATTTTTAACAGCACATGGGGGTGCTTGTAAGAATAGAAATTTGAGAAAAAGGAAAGAATCAAATTTCGATATTGGTGAAAATGGTTTTCATCAGTAGTTAATAAAAAACTCTCTAACATGAAAGGACAGAGAAAATGAAAAAATCAATGTATTTTACTTTGATTGAGTTGTTGGTTGTAATCGCAATCATCGCAATTTTGGCAGGAATGTTGCTCCCCGCTCTTAACAAGGCAAGGGGCAAAGCTCGTGCAATTTCCTGCAGCAGCAATATGAAAAACTCTCAAACCCAGATGCTTATGTATGCAGATTCATTTGAGGGGCTTATGCCATTATGGGCAAAGGCAGTCAAATACGGCGGTGCAACAAGTTGGGCTCATGTGATTTTCGATGCAGGATTCGGTGATGACAAAACCGGCGTTTGCCCTGCCGCAACTAATAACAAAACTGTTTACGAGGAAGACAATGATGCTAAACGTATGATGAAAGTTTCAGGTGTTTTTTGTATGAACTGGAGTACTCCGTATAGACCTGCTTGCTACACCATGGTTGATAATTATGCAGAAGAATTTATCAATACCAAGGGAATTAAAAGTGCATCAAGTGTACCGGTTTTGCATGACAGTGCTTTCGGTAATACCAATACCCAGCAGTATTGTATAATGGCAAGAAATCAGAATACCTCTTGCTTGTATTTCCGTCACGACGGACGGGCAAATGTATCATTTGCCGACGGACACGTTGAAGCATTGGAGAGCAAAGGATATTGGAGTTTTTTCAAAGATGCTCCTGACTTGTGCAATAGTAACCGTGATGCAACTAATGCAGCAACTGCTCCTGCTTATGTTTGGACTATCAAAAATGATGGTACTTACGAACAGGTAAAAGATTAATTCTGTAAAAATTTCAAATATCCCCCCCTCATGTGTGAAAAAAAAGGGCGATAGATTGCCAAAATCTATCGCTCACGGGGGGATTGTATTTAAATTAAGGGGGAAATACTCAAAATGTCAAACCTTTTTGTTGATTACACAATAATTATTTTTTACATGCTTGCTGTGGTTGGAATCGGATTTTTGTGTACTACTAAAAATGAAAACACCAAAAATTACCTTTTGGGCGATGGCAAAATTCCGTTTTTTGCGGTCGGATTATCCATGATGATGGCACTATTCAGCTCAATTTCTATCGTTCAGGCTCCGGGTGAAATTTTTAATAACAGCATGACATACGGCTGTTTCAATCAGATAATTGTCTGGCTTCAAATTCCGGTTTATCTGATTTTTACAGCATTTTATGCTAAACTCGGAAGTTTTACTCCTTATGAATATTTGGAATACCGCTATGACTCAAAGGTGCGTACAGTAATTGCAATCAGTGCTTTTTATGCTAAAATCGTCTATTTGGGATTGGTGCTTTATTCAACTGCGAAAATTTTTGAGGGCGTCTATGGCTGGGATGCGTGGTTCACCATTTTGCTGGTAGGTATTATCGGTACTTTCTATACCGTTTTGGGAGGAAGAAAGGCGGTTATTTGGACTGATGTAATGCAGTTTGTGGTACTTTCAGTAAGTTTGATAATTATTGTAGGTTGTCTGATAAAAAATATTAACGGCGGTTTAGCGGAAGCATTTAAATTCACATTTCAAGAGGGACATGGTTTCCCGGATTTTGCTAAAAAGGAATTTTATCAATTTACACCTTATGTTCGATTGCTTTTCTGGCTGATGTTTTTCGGCATGCTTACATCACCGTTTAATGCGTGCAGTGACCAGACCACGATCCAGAACTTGCTTTGTGCCGGCAGTAATAAAGAGCGATTCAAGTCTTTGGTTGTAAGTGCTGTTACGACCAATATAATGTGCTTAATAATTTATTTTTTCGGTTGCGGACTTTTTACCTATTTTGCCCAAAATCCTGATGCAGAAGTTTTGCAAAAGGGTGGAGATATTGCACTTTTCCGTTTTGTCTGGCTAAAAGTTCCGTCGCCGGTTTCAGGACTTTTTATGGCGTCAATGCTGGCGGCAATTATGAGTTCATTGGATTCAGGGATGAACTCCATGGCGGCGGTTTGGTTAAAAGAGTTTCATGCGAAATTTATTAATAAAAATATTACTCCTGAAGGAGAAATTAAAGTTCTTCGTATGGCAACATTTTTGATTGGATTGTTTTCAATCATTCTCGCTTTGGCACTTTGCGTATCAGGAAAATTCCTGCAACAGTCTATGACTGAAATCGGAACGATTTTTTGGCTTTTAGGGGCGGCAACCGTACCTGCATTTCTTTTCGGTATTCTGTCTAAACGGGCAAATTCGGCTTATGTTTGGGGAATTACATTTTTTGCAATCGGTGAAACAATTGCGACTAATCTCTGGTATATCCTCTCTCGCAGAGCGGTGCAGCTTTGGGAAGCAGATCCTTCTGTCGGTTTAGGCTGGGGCGGACCATTGGAGGCAAAATATTTTGTGATACCGGCAATTATTGCTTTGATTTTGGTTGTGCCGTATTTAATTTGTAAAACTTGCCGCAAAAATAAACTCATGATAACTTCGGCTTTAATCGGTACGATTTTTGTCGGACTTGCCTTTAATATGTTTGTCTGGTATTTTTTCAGCAATTTGGAAATTACTGATGTCCCGAAAGCAAGAAGTTTCGCCTTTTATCTTCCGACATTGATTTTGTGGGGAATTGTGGTGCTTTTCTGCCCGAAACAGCCGAGAGAAAATTATCAAGGTTTGACTGTTGCAACGATTAATGAACCGATTTTGAAGAAAATAAAATAATGTTTGAGAGGAGATAGAATGAGTTTTCAATGGGTAACAAAAGGATTTGAAGCATTCCGTAAAGGTACTTTCGGCAACGGCGGTGCTAATTTATATGTCTCAAAAAAAGGAGTGCTGCAAAGAATTTATCAATATGACTTAAATCATAACGGTTATTTTGATTTGGTCTTTGCCAATTGCCAGAATCACCACGAGGCGGCTCCGTCTTATCTTTATAATCGCAAAGGGGAGAGAACTGCAACTTTGCCGGGGCAGGGGGCTTTGTCCGGATTTGCGGCAGATTTGACAGGAGACGGATACTCTGACATTGTGATTGCAGGTTATTATGATATGGCGGCACCTTTTGCATCGAGTGAGATTTATTTCGGGAGCAAGGATGGTTATTCAGAGAATCGCCGTATCCGCATACCTACACCATTTACCGAGTCAAGTTGTGCCGGGAATTTCAAAGATAAAAATAAAAAGGCTTTGGCATTTTCCATGCCGTATTACAAAACGGTGAGGATATTTTATCAGGATGGGGAGTTGGGACTTCATTGGAAAAATTACGTTGATCTTCCTATTGAAGCAAATTTAATTACTGCTGTCGATCTTGATAATGATGGCTATGATGAACTTATTGCCAAAGATAAGGATTCGACGGAAATTCGTGTCTATTGGGGCTCTGAAAAAGGTATTGATGTCAATAATATGAGTGTAATTCCCGCTCTGCCGCCGGAAGAATATATTGAGCAGGAAAAAGCCAATACTGTCGAAAGCAACCTTGAAAAACGCTGGACTCCGATTCGTTATGTCAAAGCAGTTACGCTTGACGGAGTAAATTGTTTAGTCTATTCATCAGGTAAAAAGATTATTTTTTATACCGCAGATAAAGAACGAAATTTGAAACTGCATCTGGAAATTGAAGTGCCATTTGCTATGTCGGTGGCAGTTGGCGACTTGAATAATGACGGCTTTGATGACATTGCAGTTGCCTGCCATGCTCCGAATAAGGAAGCAGATTTCCATACGAGTTTTATTTTCTTGAAAGGTCGAAATGGTTTTGACAGCAAGAATTTTTTTGAGGTAAAAACTCAATATGCCAATGATGTGGAAATTTTCCATTGGCAAGACGGCAGGAATGAAGTTATTTTCGGACAGGGATCGCTTTTTAATTATTACACCAATAATACTTGTTCGTACTATTATGACGGTGAAAAATTTGTCGCAGGAAACTGTGTTTTTGAGGGAGAAGATGTCCGACAGATTATTAGAGTTGCCAATTGCGACAGTGAAGATGAGGTGTTGCTCATAAACCATTACGCCCGTCGAGCAGTCGGATATGATAAGGCATTTATATATTGGGGTGATGAAAACGGTTATTCGGTTGAACACCGCTGGGATGTGCCTTGCTGGTGCGGAGTTGACTCAATTTATGCGGATTTCAATGATGACGGTTTTGCGGAAGTGCTTATTTGCAATAACTCTGAAAATTCAGTTCATCTTGACCCCGGCTGTCACTTGCATTACTTTAATGAAAATGGCTATATCGCTGAAAAAACTGAAATTATCCCGACTGTTCAGGCTTGGGGCGGTTTTGCCGCCGACACCAATGGCAATGGTTATTTGGATATTGTGATAGTTGATGATAATTGGAATGATATAACTATTTTTTACGGAAGTGAAAAAGGCTTTACCCGAAAAGAAAAATTAAACCTCAATTTAGAGGGTGGCGGCCGTTGGATTATCGGCAGTGATTTGAATAAAAACGGGTACTTGGATATTATTGTACCATTGATTTCAAAAAATTATTGCTTAATTTTGCACGGAGGTCCTGATGGTTACAGTTTGGAAAACTCCACTAAGCTATCAGTATATAAGGCAGGGTCAGTTCATGTTGCTGATTTAAGTAAAAACGGTTATCCTGATATAATTATCGGAACTCATGTCGATACTCCCGTAAATGGCGAATTGCCGCTCCATGAACCGCATACATCCCACATTTATATTTACTGGAATGGACCTGACGGTTTGAAAGAGAATAACCGTACCATGCTGCGAGCTGATGCTGCTACTTCAATTGCGGTTGCTGACTTTAATAATGACGGTTTTTTAGATATCTTTGTCGGTAATTACCACAATGGCAAAGAACGTGATATAAATTCAATTCTCTACTGGAATAGAAATGGCAAATTCCGTGAACTTGATCGGGATTTACTCTATTGCCATTCGGCTTCCGGTTGTTTGGCGGCTGACTTTAATGATGACGGTTATATCGATTTGGCGGTTGCTAATCACAAAGTTGACGGCGATCATCATGGATATTCGACGGTCTGGTGGAATAGTGCAAAGGGTTTTAATTCCGAAAGAACGACCAATTTACCGACCGAGGGGCCGCATGGAATGACGGCAATCGAGCCGGGTAATCAACTTGATAGAGGTCCGGAAGAGTATTATTATTCAGAGATTTATCAAGTTCCCGAAACTGCAACTCTTAATGCAGTTGAAGTTGAGGGAGAAATCCCTGATAATTGCTGGGTTTCCGCTTGGGTGAAAGTTGCCGCAGAGCAGGAGAAATTGAGTCAGGCAGAGTGGCAAAAAGCTCCGATGAAAGTCTGCAAGGGCGATTATGTGCAGTACCGCTTGGCTTTGGGGGCAAAAAATTCATTGAGAACTCCGAGAATTACGGCGGTACGGGTTTGCTTTGAATAACAAAAATAAATTAACAGGAGGTCTTTGCAAGTATTTGCGGTATTTTATGCCGAAAAGTATTAGAAAATTGCCTTTTTTTACTGGTTTATACGAAAAAAGGGGATATATTATACTATAATGAATTTTTTTAAATTAATACTTGGCAAGGAGATAGATTATGCAGCAAATATCATTAAATGGCGATTGGAAATTAAAATTCACACATGGTGAGACCGGTGAATTTTATTCAATAGCGGCAAAAGTTCCGGGAAATGTCGAACTTGATTTGGAGCGGGCAGGAATTATCGGGAATGCTTTGCCGATTGATCAGGAATTTTCTTATCGTTGGTTGGAATTTACTGATTGGGAATTTGAGAAAGAATTTGATTATCAGGGACTTCCGCAGGGTGTTGCAAAAGCACTTTTGAAGTTTGAGGGGATTGATACTGCTGCCGATATTCTGCTCAATGGTGAAAAAATTATGTACTGCGAGAATATGCACATTACCCACTCTCAGGATGTTACTAATTTGCTAAAAATCGGCAAAAATACTTTGCAACTAAAAATTTACGCTCCTGAATTTACTGCCAGAAAATACAAGCATACCGCATTCCCTTTTTCGCAGAGAATGGAATCTCTCTACTTGAGAAAAGCCCGCCACATGTGGGGCTGGGATAATGCTCCACGCCGCTTAAGCGGTGGAATTTGGAGGAGTGTTTCTATTGAGTTTCAAAAGCCGATACGCTTTGAAGAGGTCTATGTGGCAACGGATTGGATTGATTATGAAAATGACAAGGCTTTCATGTCATGTCACTACATTTTTGAAACTCCTGATCGTGATTTAAGTAACTATGAAATTACCGCAAGCATGATTAGAAATGGCAAAGTTGCCTATTCATTTACCCGAGATGTCCGCCATACCAACGGAATTTTTACCATGAATCGCTTTACCGTCGAACACCCTGAATTGTGGAATCCGATCGGCTTCGGCGATCCGAATCTATACGATTTTGTCCTTACTTTGCGGAAAAACGGCGAAGTCGTTGCCGAAAATAGTCAAAAAGTCGGTATTAGGGTTATTCACTTGGAACGAACTGAAGTTACTGATATGGACGGCAAGGGAGAGTTTCAGTTTTATTGCAATGGTCAAAAAATTTATATGAGAGGTACTAACTGGAAACCTCTATCTCCCTATCACTCTCAAACCCCTGAAAAAATCGAGAAAGCTTTGAATTTACTTTTGGAATCAAACTGTAATATGGTTCGTGTTTGGGGTGGTGGAATTTATGAAGACCATGAATTTTTTGACTTCTGTGATGAGCATGGAATTATGGTTTGGCAGGACTTTATGCTGGCTTGTGAGTGGCCGCCTAATGATGACTTATTCTGTCAGAAAATGTACGAGGAAGCGGAGTTTATTATCAAAAAATACCGCAATCACCCGTCGCTTGCTTTGTGGTGCGGAGATAATGAGAATGATGCTTTTTGGGCGTCAAGAGCGGGGAGAACGATTAAAACTTCAGATTGTAGAGTTACCAGAGAAGTTTTTCCGAGGGCGATTAAGGAGTTTGACCCGTGGCGTGATTATGTGCCGAGTTCTCCGTATGTTTCAGACTTGGGCGTGGATAGGAGCAAAACTCAATATAATAACACCTCAACTTACGCTCCTGAACAGCATATTTACTGTGGGCAGCTTCCCCCCGGAGGTTTCAGGGAATTTATGCGGAAGTCGGTTGCGCATTTTTCAAGTGAAATCGGGCCTATCGGCACAAATGCGATGTCGGAATCTTCTGAAATAGTGGCACTTGAACTCCCAAGATTAAAGCGGTTATGGAATATTGATCCAGCTTCGCTGCCGATACCGAATGATATGATTCATCAGACTGACCGTTATTGTGCGAATTGGTGCAAGAGTGTTAAAGAGGTTACTTCTAAAATGTTCGGACGGGATTTTTCACCTGAAAACATTGAAGATTTGACCGTGGCAGTCAATTTCTATGTTGCGGATTTATTCAAGTTTGCGATTGAATCATGGCGAGTGCAGAAGTTCCGTCGTACCGGGATTTTGTGGTGGTCGCTTCTGGATATGTGGACGATGGGATTTAACTACTCCATGGTCGATAGTAAATTCCGAAAAAAATTGCCGTTTGAGACAATTCGATTGTCCCAGCAAGCAGTTGCTTTGATGGGAGAAGACCCGAAAAATGATGGTGATTTGCCGAAACTGCATGTGGTAAATGATACGGCTTATAAACAAAAAGGCGAATATATCATCACTGATAATAATGGTGAAAAAATCATGGCAGGCGAGTTTGAAGTTGAATCGAACGGACGAGTGGAACTCGGAACTTTGCCGATTGCGAAAAAAGAAGTTTGTTTTATCGAATGGACTTGCGGCGAGTATTCAGGGCGAAATTATTACTTGAACTATGATGAGCCGTATGACTTTGAATATTGTAAAAATTTGGCAGATAAAATTCGTAAATTATAGAGTTAATGATATAAAAAAAGGAACTTACAAATGAAATTTTATTACTTTAATGCAACCCATTGGGATAGAGAGTGGTATCAGGGATTTCAGGAGTATCGAAAATATTTAGTCGATATGGCTGAAAATCTTTTTGACAACTTCGAGAATGCACCTGAATACAATAAATTTACCTTTGACGGACAGACAATTTGTCTGGAGGATATTGAAGAAATTCGCCCCGATTTGAAAGAAAAATTGGTGAAATATATCTCTGAAAATAAACTTAATATAGGGCCGTGGTATGTTATGCCTGATGAATTTTTGGTATCAGGAGAGGCGATTATCCGTAACTGGTTAATCGGCGAAAAAGTGGCAAAAAATTATGGCGGCAAGTGTTGGCCGGTATGCTATATTTGTGATATTTTCGGTCATACTTCGCAGATGCCGCAGTTGATTAAAAAGTTTGAGTTTGACGGCGGAGTTTTCTGGCGAGGAATTGACAGCAAAATCAAGCCTTTCTGCTTCTGGCAATCGCCCGATAAAAGCGAAGTAAAAATGGTTAGACTTTCACCTTGTGACGGCTATGCGGATTTTACACTTCGAGTTGTTAATTGGACAAATGATAAACTTGATGAGGAGAATTTTAAGACGCTTTTCAAGGAATGGGTGGAAAAGAATAAAGATTTTTACGGAGAAAACTTTATCCTCTCTGACGCACTTGAACACACAATGCCTTTGGGGGATATGTCGATACTGTTCAAGTGGATTAGTGATTTGTATCAGGAAGCGGAAATTATTCACACTGATTATCGGGAAGTTTTTGCCGATGAGTACAATACCGAGCTGCAAAAAATTCATAATGAACAGATTGTCCCATGTGATAATGGCAGACATGTTGATTGGCAGATCAGTGCAACTTTGAGTTCACGCTATGACATCAAGCGTGGTAATGATTTATTGCAGAATAAACTCGAAAAAGTCATTGACCCGTCGCTTGCATGGATGTCATTAAACGGCAATACTAAATTTAATTACCTTGCTGATTATGCTTGGAAAAGCCTGATTAAAAATCATCCGCATGACTCAATTTGCGGCTGCTCCAAAGATTCAGTGCATCGGGCAATGTTGAGCAGATTTGAGGATATTGATCAAGTAAATTTTGTTACTTCCGAGGAGATTCTCTCCAATGATCGTGAGCATGTCAGCGGCAAAAGTATTCGTGATGTCTATCCACACCAGTCAGGGCATCCCGAAGTCGTCCGTGCCGAGGGTGCAGATGACGGACGCTATACGGTTAGAATTTGCAATACTCTGCCCCATAAAATCAAGAAAATTTCTGAACTTGAGTTGGCGTTTTTATCGCTTAAGCCTTATCCCGAAAAAATGGCTGAACCTTTCGGGTATGAGTTTATAAATTGTTTCAGAATTTATGATGAAGCAGGGAATGAAATTCCTTATCAAATCAGAGATATTAAGAGAAATCAATTAAAAAGATTTTATCGTACCGACGTCCGCAGATATGATGTCTATAATATCGTGCTTGAGACAGAGTTGAAGCCGTCAAGTTGGACGAGTTTCCGAGTTGAACCGTCGGTTGACAGCAAAGTAAGATTTTTTGATTCGCTTTTTGTTAATCCCGAATCAATATCAAACGGCAAAATCCGTGTCGATGTCAAGTCGGACGGAACATTTGATATTACCGATTTGAGAAATAACAAGGTATATCCGAAGCAGAATAACTACTTCCTCGACCGTGAAATCGGCGACGGCTGGAATCATGTTCGCCCCGTCGGAAATAAGCGGGTGATTGCAAGTTCATCTGCTCAAGTTCGAGTTACTTGCAATATGCCGAACTATGCAGAGTTTGAAATTACCAGATTTTATCAAGTACCCGCGGAGTTGATTTACAGTAGTAATATCAATGAGACTTTTAGCGGCGTTGAAGAGAGTGCAGAAATTCGTACTTTGAAAATCATTTCACGAGTTGGCATTGACTCATTCAGCAGCAATGTTCATGTCAAAACTCAAATCGATAATAACATCCTTGATTGCCGTTTGCAGTTGAGAGTTCCGACTATGATTGAGGGAGATTACTTCGCTAATCAGATGTTCTACTTCATCAATCGCCCCGAAGGCAGAACTTGGGGTAAATTGAGCGAAACTTTTAAGGAATCTGAGGTTGTTGAAAAGAATTTTAACGGTATCATCGGTAAAGGAGATAAAAATGGCGGTATCGCTTTTGTCGCCGATGCAGGTTTGCATGAAGCAGGAACTTCAGCAGAAGACGGCGAGTACCATTCTATGATTGTGACGCTTTTCCGTGCTTTCAGGAGAACTGTCCATACCAATGGAGAAGTTGAGGGGCAGTTGCTCAAGAAAATGGAATTTAATTATGTGCTTAATTGCTTTGATAGAGAGCCGAATTTTGCGGAACTTCATAGAGAGCAGTTGAATTTGCAAACTGAATTTTTAACTTACAAAGTTACAACTGCGGAGTTGATTGATTTTGCGGATTCAAGTGTGGTTAAGTTATCCGATAATATGGCATTTTCTGCATTGAAACCGACTAAAGATAATGAGAAATCGAGTTGTATTTTCCGCTTTTTCAATCCGTCAGATAAAGAAGAGAATGCAGAAATTGAGTTTGCATTTGATGCGGAAGTATCTAAAACACTGTTGAATGAAAAAGTTATTGAAAACTTCGGCAAAGTCGGTAAAAAATTGTCAATAAAAGTTGCTCCATGGGAGATTGTTACACTTAAATTGACAGTATGCAACGGCTCTGTGGAGGCATAGCATGTCCGTTGATAGGTCATGCCTTCGTTGGTCGAAATTATTGTTTTTTCGTGGGGAGTTGATTGCACTCCCCACACCCCAGCAACCAGCCATCAGGCTGGACAATTGTAATTTGAGTGGGTGTAATATGGCGGTTTGGTGATTGCTTCAATGTGGCAAAATTTTCGAGTTGTCCTCCCGCTTTTTTGCGGAATGACACCTCAAATCTTTTGCCACGAGTTGCCACACAACGGGGGAGATTGCCA
>JAFTJQ010000043.1 GCA_017456285.1 Lentisphaeria bacterium | reverse complement strand
CTTATCAGGCAATCTATGAGGTCAAAAATCAAGATGCAGACGGTAATGTTTTAGTTGGCAAAACCGTAACACATAATGTTAAAAATTCTTTTATTTATTCTCAAAAAGAGATTGTCGCCGCTGCGGATTTGGAGGGAATTGTCATTGTCGAAACCGAGGATGCAATTATGGCTTGCAAAATGGAAAATTCCCAAAATGTCAAAAAACTTTATGAGAAATTGAAAGCAGAAAATTCATCTGCCACTATGCTGCATAAAACTGTTTTCCGTCCGTGGGGTTATTACAGCACTACTGATTGCGGTGAGGGGTATTTGAATAGAACTCTTTGCATTTTGCCGAATAAAAAGTTGTCTTGGCACCGTCACAAAAATCGTAGCGAACATTGGGTGGTTTTAGCCGGCGAAGCGACTGTGATTTTGGAAGATAAAGTGCTTAAACTACAGCCGGGAGATAGTTGTGATGTTGCGGCATTTGCAAAACATTCCTTACAGAATTTGAGTGATAATGAGTTGAAAATTATCGAAGTTCAAATCGGAGATAATTTGAGTGAAGATGATATTGAAAGATTGTAATTTTTTTTAAGAAGTTTCAGCGAAAAGGAGTATTGATAATATGAAAATGACAGTAATCGGTACCGGCTATGTCGGCTTGGTGGCAGGAGCTTGCCTCGCTGATATGGGTAATGAGGTTATCTGTATTGATAATAATTTAGAAAAACTTGAGCAGTTGCAAAAAGGAATAATTCCGATTTACGAACCGGGGTTGGATGAACTTGTTAAGTCAAATGTTGCTGAAAAACGCTTGATTTTTTCTAATGATATAGACATGGCGGTGAAAAGATCAGAGGTTTGTTTTATCGCTGTCGGAACTCCGCAAAATGAAGACGGTTCAGCGGATTTGCAATACGTTTTTGCAGTGGCGGAAGCAATAGGGAAAGCTATGAATGGTTACAAGGTGATTGTGGATAAGTCAACTGTCCCGGTCGGAACAGCGGAAAAGGTTGCAGAAATTATTGCAAAAAATACCAGTTATCCATTTGATGTAGTTTCTAATCCTGAATTTTTGAAGCAGGGAAATGCGGTTGATGATTTTCTCTATCCTGACCGAGTGGTAATTGGTTCAAATTCCGAAAAAGCGACTATGATTATGCAGGAAATTTATGCCCCGTTTTTCCGCACGGGCAATCGAGTGATTGTTATGGATGTAAAGTCTGCGGAGATGACTAAGTATGCGGCAAACTCTTTCCTCGCAACTAAAATTTCTTTTATGAATGAGATTGCTAATTTATGTGAGAAAGTCGGTGCTGACGCTGAAATGGTGCGAGTCGGTATGTCAACCGATAGCCGAATCGGGAATAAATTCCTTTTCCCGGGGCTTGGCTACGGCGGAAGTTGCTTTCCGAAAGATGTTAAAGCATTGATAAAAACCGGTACGGAAAATGGGTGTGAAATGTCCGTAATCAAAGCAACCGATTCTGTTAATAAGTTGCAACGAAAAATTTTTGTCAAGAAAATTACCGATAAACTCGGATGTGATTTGAGCGGCAAAACTATTGCGGTTTGGGGATTGGCATTTAAACCAAAAACTAACGATATGCGTGAAGCACCTGCCATAACGATCATTAATGACTTATTGGAACTTGGGGCAAAAGTATGTGCTTATGACCCAAAGGCAATGGAGTTGGGGCAATTTTACTTCGGCGATAGAATTGATTATGCGGAAAACTCTTATGAAGCACTTGCTAATGCAGAGGCGCTGCTGCTTTTAACCGAGTGGAATGAATTCAGGCGGCCCGATTTTGAGAGAATTAAGAATTTGATGAAAAAGCCGTTGATTTTTGACGGACGTAATCAGTACGACGCTAAACGACTTGCAGAGAAAGGTTTTGACTATATCTGTATCGGCAGATAAATTGAGTTTTAGTTGTTGATGTTCCTTTTAGATAGATGATATTTCTGTCGAAAAGGGAAAAAATATGAGTAATGTACAACTAAATCAATTAATTGAGCGAATAGTTAGGTGTAATCAAAACCATTTGACCCGCGAGGAGTTATACATCGGGGTGCGATTAGTAAATTCGAAAATTGACAAAAAGCAGTTTTCGGAAAAATTAAATTCTCTTATCCGCAAAGGCAGGATTGCAGAGTTTGATTTTAATGGGCGTATTTATTTGGATTATGATGCGAAATTGCATTTCCACGAATATTGCCCGATTTGCAAAAACTTAAAAAATTGCGAATACGATTTTAAGGTGTTGGCAATTTTGCAAGCCGAAATGCAAAGAAAAATTAAAACGAGAAATTTGATAAATTCCGATTTGATTTTCAACGGAATTTGTGATAATTGTAGAAATATAAACGGTAAATAAAACTATTTTTTAGATAAAATAACTAAAAATACAGAAATATTAACTACTCTAAAAGGATTTTTTTTGAGTTAATACAGGATAATAAAAAAATGGCGTTTGAGTTTGTGAAATTGGATATTGATGGCGTGGTGCTGGTTAAACCCAAAGTTTATGGTGACCACCGCGGATTCTTTATGGAAACTTACAAGAAATCGGAGTTTTTTGAAAATGGTATCACAGTAGACTTTAATCAGGATAATCACTCAAAATCGACAAAAGGAGTTTTAAGAGGGTTGCATTTCCAAAAAGCTCCTTATGCACAGGCAAAGTTAGTTCGCTGCGGCAGGGGTAGAATTTATGATGTCGCGGTCGATATTCGCCCGGATTCTCCAACCTTTGGCAAATATGTTAAAGTTGAACTTTCTGAAGAAAATAAGCATATGATTTTTATCCCTGCCGGATTTGCTCACGGATTTGTGGTGCTTTCAGATGAGGCTGAACTGCTTTATAAGGCATCTGGCGAATACAATGCTGCTGCTGATAGCGGAATTTTATGGAATGACCCGGATATTAACATTGACTGGGAGATAGATTTTGAACCGATTTTATCGGAAAAAGACACTACCCAATCTCGCTTGCGGGATGTGATTATTTGAGCAAGTGGAGATAGCAATGGGAGCGAAAAACTTTTTTCTTGATTAAAAGAAAAAAGGTTTTTCGCTCCTCCTGCACCCCCTCACTTTTCAAAAAAGAAAAGGAGACTTTTTGATAGAAAGAATACGTTTTTATGGGGGAAAGTATTTTTTTCTTTTTGTGAAAAGGATTGTTGAGGGAAAACACTTTTCTTTTAATCAAGAAAAAGCGGTTTTGAAAAGCAGGATTGTTAAAAATTGTTTTATTGGTTATAAAGATAACCATTTTAAGTTTAATTTTCCCATAACAAAAGTATATTTTTCTTTTTGTGAAAGGGGTTGTTAGGGGAAAACACTTTTTTCTTTTAATCAAGAAAAAGCGTTTTCCACTAACAAAAAAAATAAAAAAACAAAAAAGGATAAAAAAATGAAATTATTGGTGACTGGTGGAGCCGGATTTATTGGCAGTTGTTTTGTGCGTCATGTTTTGAAGAAGCATGATGACTATGAAGTATTCAATCTCGATGCGTTGACTTACTGTGGTAACTTGGAAAATTTGGATGATTTAAAGGGCAATAATCGACATACTTTTGTACATGGCAACATTTGTGATAAAGAATTGGTGCGAGAATTGGTTGCAGAGGTTGATTGTGTGGTGAATTTCGCGGCTGAATCGCATGTGGATAATTCGATTAAGCGACCGGAGATTTTTGTTGAAACCAATGTGCAGGGAACTTTGAATTTGCTTCAAGCGGCGAAAGAGTTTAAAGTTGATCGTTATTTGCAGGTGTCAACCGATGAAGTTTATGGAACTTTGGGGAAAACAGGGTATTTTTATGAAACTACTCCGCTTGCCCCTAATAGTCCATATTCGGCAAGTAAGGCAGGGGCAGACATGCTGGTGCGAGCTTATCATGAAACATACGGACTGCCGACTCTGAATACCCGCTGTTCAAATAATTACGGACCTTACCAGTATCCGGAAAAACTTATACCATTTTTTATTTCCCGTTTGCTGAAAAACGAGAAAGTGCCGGTTTATGGTGATGGCTTGAATGTGCGTGATTGGTTGTATGTTTACGACCATTGCGAGGCGATTGATGTTGTTCTGAATAAAGGTCGTGTAGGGGAGGTTTATAATATTGGCGGACATAATGAAAAAACTAATATGGAGATTACCCATTTGATTTTGGAGGCAATGGGTAAAGATGATGCATCGATAGAATACGTTGCAGATCGTTTGGGACATGACCGCCGTTATGCAATTTCCAATGATAAAATTACAGCGGAACTCGGTTGGAAACCGTCATTGACTTTTGAAGAGGGTATCAAAATTACTATCGATTGGTATTTGAATAATCTTGACTGGATGAAGAGTATTGAAGATAAGAAAGCGAGTTTAGCGTAAATGAAAGTGCTTGTTACTGGAGCTAAAGGAATGCTTGGACAAGACCTTTGTCCGATTTTAAGGAGCAGGGGATTTGAGCTTTTTGAGAGTGATATTGACAATATGGATATTACTTGTGAAGCCGAAGTTGCCGCCATTTTTGAGCGTGAAAAACCGCAAATAGTTATCCATTGTGCTGCTTATACCAATGTGGATAAGGCAGAGGAAGATATTGAGACTGCGAGGGTGATTAATAAAGTTGGAACAGAGAATTTGGCTAAAAATGCAGCTGCAATAGATGCAGTAATGGTGTACATTTCGACAGATTATGTTTTTGAGGGAAACGGCACGAAACCATATACCCCGGATATGCCGACAAACCCATTAAATAATTATGGTTTGACCAAATTTGAGGGCGAAGAGGCAGTTCGTAATTGTTGCGAGAAATATTATATCGCCAGAACCAGTTGGCTCTATGGAATTCATGGCAAAAATTTTGTCGAAACAATGATCTCGCTGGCAGCCAAAGATGAAATAAAGGTGGTAGATGATCAAGTGGGCTGCCCGACTTGGACAATTGAGTTATGCAATGGGATTTTGAAACTTCTTGAGGGGGCTGAGTTTGGGACTTATCATGTTTGCGGTGGTGGATTTACCAGTTGGTACGGTTTTGCGAAAGAGATTTTTAAGCAGGCTGAATTAAAGGTTAATTTAACTTCTTGTACCAGCAATGAGTTTATTCGTCCGGCTAAACGCCCCGCATATAGCGTGATGGATAATGGCGGTCTTTGCCGAAATTGGTATGAAGCATTAGCAGATTATATAAAATTGAGAAAGGAATTAAATTAGTATGAAAGGTATTGTTTTAGCAGGAGGCAGCGGAACTCGTTTATATCCGACAACTATCGCAGTATCAAAACAGTTGTTGCCGATTTATGATAAACCGATGATTTATTATCCGATTTCAGTTTTAATGCTGGCGGAAATTCGTGATATTTTAATTATTTCAACTCCGCAGGATTTGCCGAATTTTAAGCGTCTTTTGGGGGATGGTTCGCAATTCGGAGTGCATTTTGAGTACAAAGAACAACCAAGTCCCGACGGATTGGCACAGGCTTTTATTTTGGGGGAAGAGTTTATCGGAGATGATTCAGTTGCATTGGTTTTGGGAGATAATATTTTTTATGGACAGAACTTCACCGCAATGCTCAAGCAGGCACGACGTAGTGCTGAAGTCGATAAAAAAGCCACAATTTTCGGTTATTTGGTGAAAGATCCTGAACGCTTTGGAGTGGTTGAGTTTGATGAAAATGGCAAGGCTGTTTCTATCGAAGAAAAACCAGTTGTGCCTAAGTCAAATTACGCAGTAACAGGACTCTATTTTTATGATAATAGTGTGGTTGAATATGCCAAAAAATTGAAGCCGTCCAAGCGGGGAGAATTGGAAATTACGGACTTAAACCGTATTTATTTGAAGCAAGGCAAACTTAATGTTGAGAGGTTTGGGCGCGGGTTTGCGTGGTTGGATACCGGGACGCATAAATCCTTGATTCAGGCAAGTCAGTATGTCCAAGCCATTGAGGAGAATCAGGGAATTAAAATCGCCTGCTTGGAGGAAATTGCTGTTGATAGAGGTTTTATTACCAAAGAAGAGGTGCTTAAATTTACCGAAATGTACAAAAATAATGAATATTATTCGTACGTGCGAAACTTGAAGTAGGAAAAATCATTAAGTTTGTAATTTTTTAATTTGCTTTTTTGCGGATATTGATGTATATTACTTCAATATTAAATAAAAAGGTGAAATATTATGAAATTAAGTAAAACTACTGCAGATAAATCATTTCAATATTCTTGGCTTTTAAAACAGATTTGGCCCTATATCAAACCCTATAGTTTCAGAATCATTCTCGGTTTTTTGGTTGCGATTCCATTGGGCTTGCTTGAGGGGGTAACCGCCATTGCCTTGAAACCCTATATGGATTATGTGGTCGGCGGTAAATTATTGGAATTTACTGTTTTCGGACATCAAGTTAGTTTGAATAGTAATCAAATGGCGTGGTTAATTCCGATAGCGGTTGTATTGTTTGCTGCATTACAGGGAGTGCTGCGTTACTTAAGCGGCTATATTTCAACTTGGTCAAGTCAAAAAATTACTAATGACATTAAGTTCGAACTTTTTGAGCGATTGGTCTATATGCACCCCAAATTTTTTGATGAAAATGAATCAGGAATTATCTACTCTCGTTATCTCTATGACCCACAGATTGCGTCTAATGGCATTGTGGATCAGATAAAAACCATTACTACCAGTTTATTTGGGGCGATCGGATTGGTTGCAGTAATGCTTTACAGTTCGTGGCGTCTGGCGATTATCGGGGTGATTGTGCTGGTTGTGGCATTTGTGCCGGCGGCATTGATTCGCAAAAGAATTAAAAAGGCATCTAACCGCAATATGGTTATCAGCGGTAACTTGACAACCAATATTTATGAAACTTATTCAGGCAACAAAGTCATGGCGGCTTACGGGTTGCAGGAGCGTCAGAATAAGTATTTCCGAGAGCAGACAATTGAGGCATTCAAGGTCAATATTTCACTTTATAAACGTTCAGGCTGGATGTCACCATTGATGTATATGATTGCCTCATTGGGGATTGCGACAGTTCTGGGGTATGGTACATTTTTAATCCGCAACGACATAATGACAGCAGGGGCATTTGCCTCATTTGTAACCTCATTGCTTTTGCTTTATAAGCCGGTAAAAACTTTGGGTAACACTTTAACAAATGTACAGAATTTATTTGTGGCAATGAGCCGAGTTTTTGAACTTTTTGAGTTGACTCCGGAGATCAAAGATGCGGAAAAACCGTTGGAATTGAGCGAGGTCAGAGATGGCGTAAGTTTTGAAAATGTAACCTTTGAATATGAAGAAAATACTCCCGTGCTGAAAAATTTGAATTTGCGAGTGCCGAAAAATGAGACTTTGGCAATCGTCGGAAATTCTGGCGGCGGCAAGTCAACTTTGGTCAATTTGCTTCCTCGCTTTTATGATGTTAAAGAGGGGGCGGTAAAAATTGACGGCAAGGACATTAGAGAAATTTCATTAAGCTCATTGCGGAAAAATATCTCAATGGTCTTTCAGGATAATTTCCTTTATACCGGAACGATCAGAGAAAATATTATGATGGGCAATTATCAGGCGAGTGAAGCAGAATTAAATCAGGCGGTCAAAGCGGCACATTTGGAGGATTTTTTGAGTGAACTCCCGGATGGGTTGGATACTTGGCTCGGAGAGAGGGGAACGACACTTTCGGGCGGACAGCGTCAGCGTGTGGCAATTGCCAGAGCACTGCTCCGTAATGCACCGATTGTGATATTGGATGAAGCGACTTCAGCACTTGACAATGAGTCTGAAGCCATTGTTCAGAAAGCAATGGATAATTTGATGCAGAATCGCACAGTTTTCATCATCGCACACCGACTTTCGACAATTAAAAATGCAAATAGAATTGCCGTTATCAATAACGGAGAATTGGTCGAGTTGGGCAGTCATGATGAACTTATGAATATCCCCGACGGACAGTACAAAGCGTTGTACGATATGCAGTTCAAAAATCAGGAGTAGGATAAAAATTTGTAATGGATGCGAAAGATATAAAATTTTCAGTAGTTTTGCCCTGCTATAATGTTGAAAAATATATTGCAGAGTGCTTGGATAGTTTAGTTAATCAAACTTATCCGAACTTGGAAATTATCTGTGTTAACGACGGTTCAACTGACGGTACATTGCAAGTAATTGAGTCCTATATCGCCAAAGATAATCGCATACAAGTTGTTACCCAGCACAATCAGGGACTGGGGCAGACCAGAACTAATGGCATGCAGTATGCGACGGGTGATTATATCGCATTTTTTGACCCTGATGATTGGGTTGAATTAAATACTTTTGAGAAGTTGGCAGAGTATATTAAGCAGCATGAGCCGACGGTTGTTCGGTTTGAGTATCGTTTGTATTTTGAGGAAACTCAATCGTATGAGAATATAGATATTGCCCGTCGAAGTGTCAAAAGAATTGGAATTGATTTGACTAAAGTTGATTCATATTCATGGCAGGAGATGAAAAATGTTCTGATTCACGGTAAAAGTTCAGCATGTGATAAAGTTTATAAATTATCATTTTTGCGAGAGAATGATTTGAAATTTCCGGCTCACCGTTATGGGGAGGATGTGGCATTTTATAGAGAATTATTGTTTACGGTTGACAGAATTCACCTGTGCCACGAGTGTTTTTACAATTACCGTCGGCATAGCAAATCGCTATCTAATGCAAAGGTCAAGTTAGATAAGACATTTTTGTTGGAGCAAATTGCCATGACGGAGCGAATTTTGGAGAAACACAATCTAATGGAGCGGTTGCAAAAAGAGTTTGTGCGTTACAAGTTGCGTTTTATCTATGAATTGGAGAAAGGAACTGACGCGGAGTTCAAGCAGCAATTTATGATTGAAGCAAAAAAATACTTGTCAAAATGCGAGTATATGCAATTATTGAGTCGAATCTATTTCAATGCTTTTGTGAGAAACATTTTCAAAATCGAAACCAAGTATCAAAGTACCGCTAAAACACAAGTTACTTTGTTCGGGTTCAAGTTTGTTATTTAATTAGAGGAAAGGCAGAAAAATGGCGGATAAGAAAAAAATATTGATATTCAGCGGTCAAATGCGCGGCGGTTATCGTTGGGGGCTATTTGCGGAGATGCTCAATCGCTTGATTGAAGATGAAAACAATGAAGTTTATGTTCTTTCCTGTCATAAGGCAATTTCAACTATTTGCTGGACAGATAAACGCAAATTATTCGGTTATTGCCGTCGCTGCTATCCGGTATGTGAAAAAATCGCAGCCGAACTTAAGTCTCCTCAAATTAAACTTTTGACGATGAAAAAATACAAAGCACCGAAGTTCCCGAAGTTTGAAACTCTCGAAGAAGCACTCGAATTTTCTTATGAGGGTTATCAGTACGGAGTTGGACCGGTAAGTTCGTGTATGAGCATATCTCGTGATTATAATTTTGATATTAAAATTCATCAGAAAAATATTCAGTCAATGATGCAAACTGAATACATTATGATTAAAAATTTAGAAGAGTTGGATCAAATTTATAATTTCGATGAAATTTGGACTTTCAATGGCAGAGCACCGATTGCCTATGCTTGTTTGTCTTATTGCAGAAAACACAATAAGCATACCGGATTGTGGGAAGTTGCCGCTAATGATAAAAAAATTCTGGTGTTGAAAGATTTGATAATTCACGAAGTTGAAGATTTCAAAAAACGTGTACAGATTTGTTGGGAGAATGCGACTGAGGATAAGTATGAGATTGCCGCTAAATGGTTTACTGACCGCCGTGCAGGCAAACGCCAGCAGATTGATTCATTTACTAAAGATCAATTAAAAGGCAGTTTACCGGATGGATTTGATTTTGACCGTGAAAACATTGCATTTTTCAATTCTTCAATCGATGAAATTTATGCTTTCAAAAGTTGGGTGCATCCGGTTTTTGGCTTCGGCGAGGATTTAATCAGAAAAGTTCTGGAGCATTTCAAAGATGATGCCAATAAGCATTTTTACTTGCGGGTACATCCGAATTTGCGTTCTGCAAAAAAGAATAACACCTCACAGATGCAGGAGATTGCCGAACTTAAAAAACTCTATAAAAATTTGACAGTTATCGAGCCTGACGAGAAAATTGATACTTACGCACTTATGGAAGCCTGCGACAAAATTGTAGTTTGTAATTCCACAATCGGTTGCGAATCAACTTTCTGGGGCAAAGTTGCAATCAGTGCAGGTAAATCTCCGTATGAGGACTTGGATGCAGCCTATAATCCTGCTGATTATGAGGAACTTTATAAATTGATTGCTGATAAAAATTTACCGCCTAAAGCGAAAGAAAACAGTTGCATTTACGGTTATTTCCTTGCGGTCATGGGCGAAGACAATAAGTATTTCAAAGTCGATAGTTTCGGTAAGGGAACATTTAATAATTTTACCGTAAATAAACGAGATTTATTTTTAGGCGATAAAAAAATATTTTAATGGAATATTGATAATTAATAACAGTGTGGCGATAGATGAAAAATTATTTAGTAAAAAAAGTAGCAATGATGCTTTCATGGTCTATTAAAGACCCTAAAAAGCGAAGAGTTTTTCGAGCAAAGTTTATTGCTAAACATACGGAAAATAGATATAGATTATATCAAAAACGTTATAATATGGGCTATGGCAGTTATGCAGGAAAGGACTTTTATGTAGCTAATCCTCGTCATACTGTTATCGGTAAATATTGCTCAATTGCCAATTATGTTTGTTTAGGATTAACTCAACATCCGACGGAAACCTTGACAAGTCATGGCTTTATTTGTCACGAGTATTCACCGTTTTTTCAGGGTGATTTAGACATCGGCGAACAAGACAATGTAGTGCATTTCCCCGATGAGCAATTAAGAAAACCAATTACTATCGGTAATGATGTTTGGATCGGCTACCGTTCAATTATCATGGACGGAGTAAAAATCGGCGATGGTGCAATTGTGGCGGCAGGTAGTGTTGTTACCCATGATGTTGCCCCATATTCAATTGTCGGCGGAGTTCCTGCTAAAGAAATTAAGAAAAGACTTAACAAAAAAACAGGGGGGGGGGTACCTCAGTGGGAAAAATTATTGGAACTTGCCTGGTGGGATTACCCATTTGATTTCATTAAAACGTTGCCGTTTGCCGATGTTGATAAGTGTATTGAATTATTAGAAAAAAACATTCATTTGAGAGAAGATAAAAAAGAATAATTAAGGAGTTTATCAGAGTTATGTCATGTGTTGCGATAATCCCTGCCCGTGGCGGCAGTAAAAGAATCCCACGAAAAAATATCAAAGATTTTATGGGTAAACCGATGATTGCTTATGCGATTGAGGCGGCTTTGACTTCAGGCGTTTTCGATGAAGTAATGGTTTCAACTGATGATATGGAAATTGCCGAAATTGCTCGTAAATACGGTGCTAAAGTGCCTTTTATGAGATCAGAGAGAACTTCAAATGACCATGCAGTTACTTTTGACGTGTTGGAGGAAGTGATAGAGAATTATCAAAAAAACGGCGTGACTTTCGATGCCTGCACTTGTATTTATCCCTGCGTGCCGTTTTTAAGTGGTGATATATTGGCAGATGCGTACAAAATTTATCTGGAAACTCAAGCATCTACCGTTATGCCGGTATTAAGATTTGAATGTCCGGTGCAGCGAGCTTTTCGAGTTAATGAAGAGGGGTTTTTGGCGTGGAGAGAGCCGCAGTATGCTTTGACCCGCACACAAGACTTGGAAGCATCTTACCACGATGCAGGAATGTTTTATATTATCAATGTCCATGATATGCTTACGGAGCGTTTGGTTATCTGCAAAAATGCAGCACCCATCGAAATTCCTCGCAAAGTTGCCCAGGACATTGATACACTTGCTGATTGGGAAGAGAGTGAATTAAAATATAAAATTTTATTCAATAAATAAAAATAGTTTGCAAATTAGGGAATTATAACTTAAATAAGTTGTAATTCCTTTTTTTGTGCTGAAATAAAAAATTATTTATCTGTAAAAAATTAAAAAATACATTTGACTTTCATTGAATATGAAGTATATTAAAACAATTGAGCTGATGTAAGTTAGTTCAATGAAGGTGAAAAAGGTTAGGGCGGATATAGAAAATTATAAAAAATTAGTGTAATTTGAAAATATAAGTCGAATCGAAATAATAAAATTACTTAATTGAGGTGATGTAGGTTACTTCAATGAAGGTGTAAACATAAGTAAAAAGGTTAATATTATGAATTGTTTGGTGTATGGATTTACCTATAGTACGAGACGCATAATTGATAATTTAACAGAGCAGAAAATTATCGACAAAAAAATTTGGTTTGCGGATCATGAAAATATTCAGGAAAATGTCTATAGATTGATTAATTTCAATCGTGAAAATAATTGGTTGGATGTCTATAAAGAACAATTTATAAAATATACCGACGGAGTGGAATATAATCATGAGGTGTATCAAAAAGTTTTCAGCGACTTTTGGCATTACATTGATTGCGAATCCAGAATTGAATCAAGAGGGTTAAATCCGGTTCATTGGTATTTGAATAAATTTAATATGTTATATCGCTTCATCTATGCAGTATTGGTCAAAGAAAATATTGAACTCTGCCTTTTTTCAAATCTTAACCACTTGGGTGCTGATTTATTAATTTATAACATCGCCAAAGCGATGGGAATCAAAACACTGTTCTTTACTCAAGGTTCAATGCCCGGATTTTATGACAGAGTCTTTTATATGACTGATAATTCTGATTACGGCGATTTTACTTACATGCAGCGAAAATTTGAAGAATCGAATTACCAAATTAAGCAGACAACTTCAGATGATATATTCTACATGAAGCCCAAGAAAAAAACATTTAGAGATTTTAAGCGGTCTTTGCCATTCTATAAACCTGAAAAATATGGGAAATTACGCGAATACAAACAGAGATTAAGCGCTCTTTTTGAAGATGTAGATTACAGCAGAAAATATGTCTATTTTGCCATGCACTTACAGCCGGAATTAACTACTTCCTGCTTGGGAGGAATTTATTGCGACCAGTTGCTTGCTTTGGAGCGTTTGTCTGAATTAATTCCTGATGATTGGGTGATTTACGCCAAAGAAAATCCCGGTCAAAATGAGAGAATGAGAGATGAATCATTCTTTCAGCGATTAAGTTTTATTCCGAAAGTAAAGGTCGCACCTTTAACTGAAAATTCGCTGAAATTGATTTTAGGTTCGCAATTTGTATCCACAATTACCGGCACTGTTGGTTATGAGGCTCTCTGTGCCGGCAAAAAGGCATTGGTTTTCGGGTCAACTTGGTATCAGAATTTTGAGGGTGCGGTCAAGTGGCGTGACGATTTGACTCTCGACGAGATTATGAGCGGCTCTATTGACATTAAAAAGTTGGAAAAAGACCAAAATGAATTGTTGTCCAGAATGCCTTATGGCGTAATCGATCTTGATTATGTTGCAGGGGTTAAAAATTACGATGAAAATAAATCAATTAACAGCATGACTCAAGTTGTAATTGATTGTATTAATGAGATGAAGGAGTGCAAATGAAAACAGTTGCGATAATTACTGCCAGAGGCGGAAGTAAACGTATCCCGGGGAAAAATATTAAAAACTTTATGGGCAAACCGATGCTTGCTTATGCTATCGAAGCCGCTTTGGAGTCAGGTATTTTTGATAATGTAATGGTTTCAACTGATAGTGAAGAGATTGCCGAGGTTGCGCGCAAATACGGTGCAGAAGTGCCTTTTATGCGTTCAGAGAGAACTTCAAATGACCATGCAGTTACTTTTGACGTTTTGGATGAGGTTATTAAGGAGTACAAAAATCGTGGTGTTACTTTTGATGTGTTGTGCTGTATCTATCCCTGTGTGCCGTTTTTGAAAGCATCAACTCTCAGAGCTGCTTACGAGCAGATGCAAGGGCATAGTGCTTGCGTGCCGGTTTGCAAATATCCCGTCCCCGTTGAGTGGGCGATGAAAATTGAAAATGACAGACTCGTTCCGAATGACCGAGAAGCACAGAATATCCGCTCTCAAGATTTAACTCCCAAATATTTTGACGTCGGCATGTTTTATTTCTGTACAGTTGACGGAATTTATGAGCATAATTCGCCATTCCCTGATGATTCAACTGCTTATGTGATTGACGAGGCGGAGTGTATGGATATTGATACTGCTGATGATTGGCGAATTGCTGAAATCAAGTACAAAATTATTAAGGGTTAATTTTAGTTAAACTTATTTGATTGCTTTTAGTCGCACTGAAGTTGAAATTCGGTGCGACTTTTTTATACTTTAATTGCTCCGTACTAATGCAGAGAAAAACTCGATTTTTCAAAAAATATGGACTGTCGGTAACTTTTTTGTAAAAAAAACGATATTTTTTTATCGAACTACTTGAAGTTTTCAATTTTGAGTGTAGATTATATAAGGGTTATTTCTCGTAACAATAATAACAAAAACTTAAGGAGTTTTATTATGGTCAATTTTAAGGACCTCGGCTTGGTAAATACTCGTGATTTATTTGCCAAAGCAGTAAAAGGCGGATATGCTATCCCGGCATATAACTTCAACAATATGGAACAGCTCCAGGCTATTATTCAGGCTTGTACCGAAACCGAATCTCCCTTGATTCTTCAGGTTTCTAAAGGCGCTCGTGAATATGCTAACGGTACTTTGCTCCGCTACATGGCTCAAGGTGCTGTTGAGTATGCTAAAGAAATCAGCAAAAACGGCAAAGCTATTCCGATTGTATTGCACTTGGATCACGGCCCGGACTTCGAAACTTGCAAAGCTTGTATCGATTACGGTTTCTCATCAGTTATGATCGACGGTTCACACTTCCCGTACGAAGAAAACGTCGCTATCACCAAAAAAGTTGTTGAATACGCTCACGCTCACGATGTTACTGTCGAGGGTGAACTCGGAGTTTTGGCTGGTGTCGAAGACGAAGTTGCTTCTGAAACTCACACCTACACCCAGCCTGACGAAGTAGAAGACTTCGTTAAGAAAACCGGAGTTGACAGCTTGGCTATCGCTATCGGTACTTCTCACGGTGCTTACAAATTCAAACCCGGTGATGACCCGAAAATCCGTTTGGATATTTTGGCTGAAATCGAAAAACGCATCCCCGGTTTCCCGATCGTGCTCCACGGTTCTTCAAGCGTTCCGCAGGACTTGGTCAAAATCATTAACGAAAACGGCGGAAAACTCAAAGACGCTATCGGTATCGGTGAGGATCAGTTGCGTGAAGCTGCTAAATCAGCTGTTTGCAAAATCAATATCGACTCTGACGGTCGTTTGGCTATGACTGCTGCTATCCGCAAAGTTTTCGCTGAAAAACCGGAAGAATTCGACCCGCGTAAATATTTGGGTCCGGCACGTTCTGCTCTTAAAGAACTTTACATTCGCAAGAACAAGGAAGTTCTCGGTTCAGCAGGTCATGCTTTTGATAAATAATCGATTGATTATGAATTGATTAATTAAGACTCTCTGATGAACTTCAGAGAGTCTTTTCTTGTATTGTTATGATTGAATTTACTGAAAAACAAAAAAAAGTCTTATCTCGGTATCCATTTAAAGCAACTCAATATTACTTGGACTTGATCGATCATGGGGCAGGGGAAAATGACCCGATATATCGCCAAATTATGCCTGATGAGGCGGAACTGGCTGATAATGAGTCATCATTTGACCCTTTGGCAGAGAATAAGTACAGTGTAACTTCGAGACTTATTCACCGCTATCAGGATCGGGCGTTATTACTGACGACCGGAAATTGTTTGGTGCGTTGTCGCTTTTGCCTGCGTAAGCGTTTCTGGAATGGCAGCGACAATAATTGTCCTGAGATTACGAGTGCGGAGATTGTTGAAGCGGTTAATTACGTTAAAAATCACCCTGAAATTAAAGAAATTTTGCTTTCAGGCGGAGATGTATTGTCGCTTAAAACCGAAAAAATCAATGAATTAATTTCCGCTTTTCATGATATTCCGCATATTAATGTGATTAGAATTGCCAGCAGAATGTTGGTGGTTGAACCGAAAAGATTTGATGAGGAACTTTTGGGGATTTTCAGTAAGTTTGATAAACTTTGGCTGATGACCCACTTTAATCATCCGCAGGAAATTACTGAAATGACTGCGGCGATCGCCAAAAAAATTGTTAAAACCGGCACGCCGATTCTAAATCAAACCGTTTTGCTTAAAGGGGTGAATGACCGCACTGATATTCAAGTGGAGTTGTGTCAAAAATTGACTGCCATTAAAATTAAACCCCATTATCTTTTTCACGTCGATCCGGTGCAAGGGGTCAGGCATTTTGCTACGGGGATTGAAACCGGGTTGGAGATATTGCACGGCATGCGTGGGCGATTATCGTCGATTTCTACTCCGACTTTTGCGATTGATCTGCCGAATGGCGGAGGCAAAGTTGCGTTGCAGTATAATTATCAAAAAAATTCAGCATTTCTCAATACCGAAGAGACTGAATATATTGAGTATTAAAATTAGACCGCCATTAATCTTGCAACTTTTTACCCATAATGAAGTCATCCATGACAAAATTATTGCCGATATTATTGACTTCACTCCGCAAAATTGTAAAGCCATTTCTGATGTAGGCTTTTTGTCCTCGTAAATTTCGTTTGTTTACATGGAGTTCAATTTGGGTAAAATTTTTCTCCTTTGCCCAAGTGCAGGCAAAGTTCAGTGCCTTTTGTCCAATCCCCATACCGTGAAAATTTTTATGGAGATAGAGTTTATCCAAAATGACGGTACTGCAATTTTCTTTGTCGGGAGTTAAGGCGATAAATCCGTAATTATTTCCATTAACTTCGATTAAGAAAAAGTTAGTGCCGTTTTCGATATTCTCATTCAATTTTTTGATTGAATACATCCACTCAAGCATGTAATCAATCTGTGCTGCTGACAAAATATTTTCATAGGCATACTGCCACAATTCCGGTGCGAGATTGTGAATCGCCAGTAAATCTTTTTGCGTTGTCGCCGCAGTAAATTTTACAATAACTTCCATTGCAGTTCTTACTTCAGTAAATAATCCGGTTCATCGGTTCTAAATGGACACATCGGGAAGCCCTCACGATTATACAAATTCAAATCCCCCGGATAAGCACAGAAAGCATAGCGGACTCGGGTCGGATTTTTAATTGACGGAGCTGAAATTAAAAGTTCATTGTCGTTAGTTATTTCCACATCTGCAACTTGCCAATTATCCTCATCATCTCCGATTGCAAACCCATTAATTTTGTCTCCTTCAAACATAAAACCATTATCCGCATTACTAAAGGTTAAACGAATTTTATCTCCCTCAATTTTCATTGATTGATAGTATGGACTTGCGGTAATCTCTTTTTTGCCGAAAGAAATTCGCATTGCTTCCATTGCCAAACGTTCAGCAACCTCTTGCTTGCAGGCAGGGTGAATGTCGTATTGGTCGCCCTTGTCAATCGATACTGCCATTCCGGTATGTGGAATATTGAGAGTGGCGGCTTGAACTTCGCGGATACAGGCGTAGCCTTCCCCTGAAGCGTATAATGGCTGAATGGTTTTCCATTTATTCTCATCGCCTCTTTCCGCAGGAAGATGCTGAAAAAATGCTGATAACTGAACGAAAATAAAGGGCATTTCGGGATTTTGCCACTTGTTACGCCAGTTTTCTATCAACATTGGAAATAGTTTCATATAACGCTCGTATTGTTCACCATTGCTGCAACCCTGATACCAGATTACGCCGCGAATCGGATAGATAATCCACGGATGAATCATGCCGTTATAGAGGGTGGAAATCCAATTTTGCTGTTGGTCAGAGGTGCGTACTGGTCGGTAACCAAGCTTCTGCTGGTCAGCAATATATTCAGTATTTATCGACCATTCTCCGCTTAAATTTATTTTATTTAAGTTGTCAGGAGTTGCCAAATAAAGCAAAGACTTATCATTAAAATTGAAACCGCCCCAAGCAAAATGATTTTCATATTTGATTGCGATAACTGCTTTGCCCGGCTTTACGAGTGCGGCAGGAATTGTGTATAATCGCGGCACTGCATAATAGTTCGGAGTATCGATAAAGGTTTTGCCGATTAGTGTGTCGTTGAAATAAGTTTCATCACAATCGTCAATAATCCCAAGCGACAACGTTAACTCTTTATTTGCCATTTCCGGAGTAATTTCAATAGTTTTGCGCAACTGTTTGATTTGAGGATAGTAAGCAAATATTCCGGGGAGATTGATTTTGTCCCAAGTTGAGTCGTCAAAGTCAAGATTTTTCCAGTCATTATTTTGCTTGTTCGGATTTGCTTCATGGAATTTTTTTACCCAATCAGCTAAAAGTTGCGGATAGTCAGCGTCAAGATTTTCAAGCATGGCTCTCTGCTTGTCATAAAGTTCTAAAGCAATTGTATCATTGTTTGCTTCAAAAGCATCTTTGCTGATCCATGGTTCAATTGGTGTTCCGCCCCAGTAACTCTCAATCATGCCGATCGGTACTTGCAGTTCTGCATGAAGTTTTTTCGCAAAATAGTAGGCAACCACACTTGTCGGAGCGGCAGTTTGACTTGACATAACCTGCCATTTAGCAGGTGCAACATCGTCAACCGGATTGAGTTCTTCCACTCTGCGATTAACTAAAAAGAAGCGGATTTCCGGGAAATTGGCATTTTTTACTTCTTCTTCGCCCTTAAAACTTTTCCAGAAAGGCTGATCGCTCAAAAGCGGCATCTCCATATTTGATTGACCTGAAGCTAAATATACTTCACCAATCAAGATATTTTCAAGTTTGATTTGCTCATTTTTGCTGTTTTTTACTTCAAGAGAGCAGGGGATGCAAGTTGCTTCCATGGCTGGAAAAGTTAAAACAAATTCGCCGTTTTGATCTGCATTAGTTGTCGCAGAATTATTTGCCAAATTACCTGTAATAATTTCGTTTGCTTCAGCAAAACCGTAAATTTTTATCGGGGTATTGCGTTGTAAAACCATGTTATCTGAATAGATGGAACGAAGATTAAATGCTTTATTTTGCTTATCCATAAATCCCTCAATTTAGTTTTTTTAGGTTATCGGATATAATTTAGCATAGAAAAGTAATTTTGCAAGCGATAAAGAGGTTATTTTTGCCTGATTTTAAGCGATTATATAAAAAAATCGGAGGACGATTTTTTTGTCCTCCGATTCGGTAATAAATCTCATTATTTTTTATTCAATGAAAAATCGTAATTTTCCAAGTCTTCAGGAAGCGGTGGTATGTCAAAAGGCATTCCGCCTGAACGAATTGATTGCGCTCCCAAAATTCCCGCTGCAACCGCATATCTCGCACCCTGCGGAGTTGAGGCAGGTACGACATTGCCACGAAGCATTTCGACAAAACTATTGACAATATTCGGGTCAGCTCCGCCGTGTACCTGATGCGAATTATCCGGAATCCGATAGGTGACATCGCCATTTAAATTGAATGTATCAGTGCGGCGGTCCCATAATTGAATTGTAACGTCCTTGCAGTAGTCACCGTAATTTTCAATACGGCCTTTAGTTCCGATGACGGTGTAATTTCTGCAACTGTCAGGGGTGAAGTGGCATTGGAGGTAACTTGCTTGAATTCCATTTGCGAGCTGCATATTGATCATATTCAAGTCCTCATTATTGACAGTAGGATAGTAGTCTTTGACTACATCGACGGGGTAATTTTCTTTTTTCCAAAATTCCATAATGGTAAGACCGTCAATTTTTTCCTGTCCTTTGGGGCGTCTCGGTACGTTCCCGTAGGTTGTCAAAGCCCCCAAACCATTTACTTTGGTTGTGTAAGAATTTGCAAGCCAGTGGATAATGTCAATATCATGTGCGCCCTTTTGAAGCAAAAGTGAACCGGTATTAGCTCTGTCCGCATGCCAGTCACGATAATAGGCATCACCGCCGTAACTTACGAAGTGACGGCACCAGATGGCTTTGACTTCGCCGATGATACCTGATTGGATAATTTCACGCATCTTGTTGGTAAAAGCCATGTAACGCATATTGTGACCGATCATCAAGCGAGTTTTGTTATCTTTGGCAGTTCGGAGAATATGGTCTGCACCCTCCAGTGAGATTGCAATCGGTTTCTCCAAATAAACCGGCACTTTGTGTTCCAGAGCGTAACAAGCCATCTCCTCGTGCAGAAAGTCAGGGGTGATAATGAAAACCCCGTCAAGGTTTTCTTTTTCAATCATTTCACGATAGTCTGCGTATGCTTTCACATCGTAATTAAATTCTTTTTTGTAACGCTCGACGAAACTTTTTCGCTGATCTTCATAGATGTCAGCACCTGCGACGATTTCCACACCATTCTCTACATTGTGAGCCAAGTCCGCTAATTTGCCGCGACAACAAGTTCCGATTAAACCTAAACGCAATTTTTTCATAAATTTACCTCAAAAGTTAAATAAGTAATCGTTTACACTATTAATAATTTAATTGTTAAATTTTATTTTTCAAGCGTGTATTATAAAAAAAATAGAAAATATTGTAAAAAAAACAAACTGAATGACGGTGGGATTTTATACCACTGTGGTTGAATTATGCCAAACTTGTCCTGCAAAATCGCGAGAGCGTGAAAGATGCGAAGCATCTTTTCGGTCAAGGTCGCTGACCTTGTGCGTTGGTTGAAGTTATTGTTTTTTTGTGGGGACTAACGCCGTCCCCACACCCCTACGCAAGGGCATCAGCCCTTGACCAAAAGAGATGCGAAAATTTTTCAAATTTTCACATCTCAAAATTTTTATCCATATTCATGGACGAAGGCAACAACTTTT
>JAFTJQ010000042.1 GCA_017456285.1 Lentisphaeria bacterium | reverse complement strand
TGCGGTGGTCGCTGCGATGATTATGGGAAGCCTAAGATGCCTGGGAGACCTGGGAGCGAGCGTATCTAAAATTTTCCGACCCGTCCGTCAAAATGGGTTTATCTCTACCACCGTTGCAAAATCAAGTTGACGTCATGCAGAGGAGCGAAAGCGACGAAGCATCCAGTCTACGAGCCGTCAGGCTCGAATGTAGTCGCTCCGAAAGAGCGACACCTACCGTAATTCATAATTCTTAATTCATAATTCTTAATTTTTAATTCCATGCGTCCATGTCTCTAACTTAAATTCTCACTTTTTTCTATTCAGGGTATTGACATTTTAAAATTTTGTGCTATAATATTTTATAGAGTTTACATTGATTGAGGTAACAACTGTCACTTCAAGTTACTGTAAAATCGCCCAAAGAGAATAATTTTAACAAAACGAAAGGTCAAAAAAATGAAAAAATCTCTTTATTTCACCCTCATTGAACTGCTGGTTGTCATTGCAATTATTGCGATTTTGGCAGGAATGTTGCTTCCGGCATTAAACAAGGCTCGTGAAAAGGCTCGTGCAATTTCATGTACCAGTAATGTAAAGCAGGTTGCAACTTACACTATTCTCTACATTGATGACAACAAGGGTTATTTCCCGGTCGGTCGTAACAATGGATCAAAAGATGACAGATCAACTTCCTGGTTGGTAAAAGTTGCTCCCTATGCAGGCGGAGAAGTTTCAACTACTGCTAATGATAATATGAAGCACGCTTTCAATAAAATGGCTTGTCCGTCCGTAAGCGATAAATATACCGGTTATGGCTTTACTTTGTCTTTCGGTCTGAACTACGGTGATGTCGGTACTTACAAATATGCTGATGGTTACGGTCTTAATAACTATAACGGAACTGCTGCAGCTCCTATTTCCCGTATTGCAAGTGAAGTACAGGATTCAACCGGTACTTTGATGTTTATCGAGTGTGTCGGCAATGATTATGCGTATCCGGGATTGGTAAACTACGATTATAATACCACTTACAAGTATATTGACAATCGTCACGGCGATAGATGTAATATGGCTTTCGTTGACGGACACGCTGAAGCGATTGATATTATCAAATACAACGACAAAACTACCAAAGGTATGTGGACTATCAAAGGTGGCGATGACGAATAAAAAATATTTTGCTTGAAAATTCTAATGGAGCGATTTATTCGCTCCATTAATTTATAAAAGAAATCAAGAAAGGAAGAAATTATGAAAAAAATGATGGCGTTATTTGCCGCAGTTTTTGCTCTTTCTGCAATGGCGGCAGAGAATTTAGTAAATGTCAGCTGGGGCGACAGCATTATGGTTGGCAGCGGTATTTCCAAGCTTGATACTCCCGAAAAAATCGAAGCGTCAGTAAATATTTGGCACAAGGTTTTTGATGTTCAAACTATTCTTTGGCGTGCCAGCAGTGATGTGATTGCTCGTGATTATTATCGCCGTTCTTTCAATAATAACTTCCAGGCTCAATATGATGCCAAAGTTGCTTCAATTGAGGCAATTTGCAATCCGGTGGAAGTTGCGAAAGCTGCAGCAAAGAAAAACGGTCAGAAGTTTTATATTTACTTAACCTTCCTTGACCACGGTGCGCCGGAGACAATTTATTATGCGGATTCTGCGGTTTTTCCGTGGCAGGATAAAGAATTTATTAAGCATCCGGAATACAATGAAGTTGCGCTTGACGGCACTCGTCAATACGGAGTTCCGGACTTATCAAATGATGATTTCCGCAAAATGATGATTGAAAGATTGTTGAAGTATGTCAATTTTTACAAACCCGACGGTTTGTATCTTTGCAGCCGTACTCACTCAAATCCTGCACTTCACGGCGACCAATTCGGTTTCGGTCCGAAAATTGTTGCAGAGTATCAGAAACGTTACGGTATTGATATTACCAAAGACAAACGCTTCGATTACAAATCTCCGGAGTTTGCTCCGAATTCAAAAGAAGTTCAGGCATGGCGTGATTTGCGTGGAGAATATTTGGTTCAATTCCTCGCTGAACTTCGTCAGGCTCTCGGCAAAACAGAGTTGATTTTGGCTATACCGAGAGGTAAAACCTTGCAGGCTCCTTATGGTAATATCACTGTTGATAAGAAAACTATTATCGAAAGAAAATTAGTTGACGGCATGGTTACAGGTGTTTATGTCGGTAAATTCCTTTATCCGAAACGTACTGCTAAACACAAAACTTTGGGTTATCTTGAGAGTGATGAGGAGTATTACAATGTGCCGACTTATGAACAGGAGGCGGCAATTTTGAAGTCTTATGCAAAAAATAGCAAGGATTTCAAGGTTTACTGTTCACAGAGAAGTTTGGGTGCTCCGACATTCAAAAATTCAGACGGCAGTATGTTTAATGCTCCTGCTTGCCAGCCGACTCCGGTAATTAAAGATAAGGGCAACTTGTACAGTAACTCTTTCACTGTTGAGGGGTTTTTCTATGTAGCAAGAAATCAAGGTCACTTCTCAACCAATCCGCGATTGATCAGCCGTTATTCTCATGCGGCAAATGAGGCCCGCGGATGGGAGGTTTTCTGCCTTGAGAAAGGAAAATTGCGTTTCCGTACCAATATTGTAAATGCACAGGGGAGTGCAATTGACCATACTTTGGACAGCAACAGCCCGATGATTTATGATGAGTGGGTACATATCGCCTGCGTCTTTGATGATGTTAAAAAAGAGAAAAGAATGTATATTAACGGCAAACTCGATGCCAGCGCGAAATTCGACCCGGCTTATTCTCTCCGCAATAACAACGGAACTGATTTGGTAATTGCATCTTATGCCCATACCAATGATGCCAGAGTGAAAATCGACGAGTTGCGATTGACTGATAATGCTGAATTTAATGGCGTTCCGACCAAACCGTACAGCGGTAAAGAAGCAGGAACGGTATTTCTTTTCCACTTTGATAAAGCAATGGAAAAAGTAACAACTCCCAAAGGAGTAGAGGTTATTTATGTTGCAACTCCGGAACTTACAGACGGTGTTTTCGGGAAAGCAATTGACTTGACCAGAGTTGATTAAGTTAAAGTATTCACAAATCGCGAGCGGGAAAATATTCTCCTCGCGATTTTTTTTTTGACAACACTTTGAAGAATGCGTGAGCGTGATAAGATGCGAATAGCATCTTTTAGGTCAAGGTCACTGACCTTGTGCGGAGTTTGAGGG
>JAFTJQ010000041.1 GCA_017456285.1 Lentisphaeria bacterium | reverse complement strand
GCTGGTTGCTGGGGTGTGGGGAGTGCAATCAACTCCCCACAAAAAAACAATAGCTTCGACCTCCGCACAAGGTCAGCGACCTTGACCAAACAGATGCTTCGCATCTTTCACGCTCACGCACACGTCAGACTTGTCGGACAATTCAATTCCACCGCACTTTCGACCTTTCAACGGATTTTTTGAAAGCAGGTGTCGAGAGGCGAAAACTTTTTTGTTTAGGCGAAGTGAAACGAGCCAAAACTAAAAAAAAGTTGTTGCCTTCGCTCACGGATGTGAGGAAAAATTTTGAGATGTGAAAATTTGAAAAATTTTCGCATCTCTTTTGGTCAAGGTCGCTGACCTTGCGTAGGGGCGTGGGGACGGCGTTAGCCCCCACAAAAAAACATTCATTCGTGCTTTATTGGATTTTTAATAATTTGGCGGCATTAGAATAAAAGATTTTTTCTTTATCGCTTGCTGAAATATCAAATTGATTTACCAAATCAATCACTCTTTTTTGATCGCACCAGGGACTATCTGTACCAAAAAGCAAATAATCAGGGTCATGACGTTTAATCAATTTTTCAAGCAAAGTAAATTCGATATTCTCTTCGGTCATAAAAGATAAGTCCAAGTAAATCGGTTGCCCAATGAGTTCTTTTTCGACATTTTCGTAATCACGCATTCCGCCCAAATGTGCTCCGATAAGCTTCAACGACGGGAAGCGTTTTTTGACATTTTTCAACATGGCAGGAGTGCATTTGTACGGCGGTTTGAACATAATATCAAATCCGCTATGGACGATGACAAAAAGATCAAGTTCCACGCATTTGGCAAAAATTCTATCCATTTTCGGGTCATTGAAAACAAAATTTTGATATTCGGGGTGTAGTTTTATTCCCCGCATATTATTTTTTTGAATAAACTCCAAAGTTTTATCGTAATTGGGGTCGTTGATATGTACAGAACCGAGCATGCAGATTTCGTCATGATTTTCCGCCGCCGCCCAAGCATTAACGCTTAAGGTATTCTCTACTGCCGTAACAATCGGCAACCCCACACTATAAATAATATTATTTTGCTGCATTGACTTGATTAAGCCCTTGCGAGTACCGTCGGTTTGCGGTGTAATAAAATCGATTGCCGCTTTCAAGGCACGTTCAACAATTTTATCGGGGTAGTAGTGAGCGTGAAAGTCGATAATTTTCATTTTTACAACTTTATTTGTCGTTCATAAAAATGTGGCGGTACTTGATGAAATACGAAGCTCCGGAGTACATAGTAATGATTACCACCCCGGTCAGATAACTTGTCCATACCCACCACTGCCAAGTATTTTTAGTCCACAGGTCAATCAAATGCACCCATGATGACCCGACAATTGCCAACATAACCATTTGCAAAGCAGTTTTTAATTTGCCGAATTTATCAGCAGAAATCACAACTCCTTTTTTTGCCGCAAGCGAACGTAAACCTGTCACCATAAACTCTCTTGCCAAAACCGCAATAGCAATCCACGCCGGCATCAGACGATATTCCAAAGCAATTAACATGCAGGAGGCAACGAAAATTTTGTCTGCCAATGGATCCATTAATGCCCCGAAATCAGTAACTTGATTCCACTTTCTGGCTAAATACCCGTCCAAGAGGTCGGTTAATGCCGCCAAAAAAGCCAAAACTACTGCAATAATTCTGACGCACAAATAACTGATTCCCAATGCGGAAATACTGTGTACATCATCGATTTTCGGACCGCAGAAAATTGATAATATTACCACTAATACTATCATGCCGATTCTGCTCATTGTTAAAATATTCGGTAAATTCATCTTATCACCTTTCTGTTTTGAGAGTATTATTGTACAGCAAATCCGATTAAATCAAAATCGTTTACTTCTTTAATTTCAACTTTATAAACTTTGCCTGCTTTAAGTCGTTTCCCTGCGAAAATGACTCGATTATCAATTTCCGGTGCATCGGCAAAAGATCTGCCGATTGCCATTTGATTCTCGGCTTCATCGCAAATTACTTCTATGGTCTTGCCGATGAAACTCTGCTGGTAATCAAGCATGATTTTTTCCTGAATTTCCATTAAAATTTTTGCCCGCTCATTAGCGATAGCGGTATCTATTAAATTCGGCATCGAGGCAGCAGGAGTATTTACTTCAGGAGAATACCCGAAAACTCCGCAGCGTTGGAATTTGTATTTTTTGATAAAGTCCATTAATTCATTAAATTCCACTTCCGTTTCTCCGGGAAAACCGGTGATAAAAGTGGTTCTGAGTACCAAATTCGGAATCTCGGCAAGCAATTTATCAAGCAAAGTTAAAATTCCCTGCTTGTCAATGTGGCGATTCATATCTCGCAAAATTCGATCATTAATGTGCTGCAATGGCATATCCAAGTAAGGAAGGATTTTTTTGCTGTTTTTAATTACCTGAATTAACTCATCGGTGTAATGTGCAGGGTGAGTATAGAGCAATCTCATTTTGAAATCACCCTCAATTTTTTCGAGTTCAATAAGCAACTTTGCCAAATTTTCATTATCCTCTGCACGATCATGTCCGAAAACCGTAATATCTTGAGCAATAATTACCAATTCATTAACACCGTTAGCGACCAAATTTTTTGCCTCTTCGACGACAGATTCAAGTTTTCTGCTTCTTAATTTACCTCGAATCGAGGGGATAGCACAGTAACTGCAGCAGTTGTCGCAACCGTCAGCAATTTTCAAATACGCCATGTGCGGCACAGTTAATTGTAATCTCGGTGCGGTATGGTTATAGAGATAATCGGGATTTTTTTCGATTATCGGCAAAAATTTTTTATCTTCAGCATCGAGAGAGTTGATAATTTTTTCCAGTTCCGGAATGTTGTTCACGCCCATCCAAACATCAACTTCGGGATAGAGTTTGCGGTAACTAAAATCTTTATCATACTGCGGCAGGCAACCTGCAACAATGATGTGACGCTTCATTTTTTTAGCACGTTTTTTCCACTTAATCGCAGTTTCAATTGCTTCAGCAGCTTCATTACGGGCGGACGGGATAAAAGCACAAGTATTGATAATGTAAATATCAGCCTGACGATCGTCAAAAGTTATGTAGCGATTGCAACTAACTAAAGTACCGGCAAATAATTCTGTATCTACTAAATTTTTCGGGCAACCCAAACTTACTAAAAAAACACCGCTCATTATTTTTTTACATCCTCAAATTAAAAAAGAACAAACATTCTAATAATATACCTTATTATTTGTTTTTTGCAAATTTTTTTCAGTTTTTTTCACAGATATCCCATAATTTTTTTATTTTTTTTATTTTTCCTCTTGACTTTTTCAAAATATGTGGTAGAATGTTTATGGTAGTTGATTCTTAATTGCTGAGACCTACCTGAGGTGGTAGGCACAGCAATAAAAATCAATTACTTTTTTATTTCTCGTTACAGTTTTTGATTTTAAACTTATTACACATCTGCTATTGGGATTTCCTACTGTGTCCTCAAAAACGGTCTCTATGACCATTCTCTCCACGCTCAGCACTGAATCTGATATTGCCGGCTTCGTGAGCCATATAAAACAGGTCAATCTCAATGGTTCACATTTGAGTTTGAAAACATTAACTCCGCGTGAACTTCATAAATTAATTGAAGCCCTCAATGCCCGTATCGAATACGAAAAACAATTGCTCGAAAATACAGTGCCGTTTTAAACTTCGCACAAAGTCAACAACTACTAAAAAAATAAAAGAGTGTCGATTAAAAAGTCGGCACTTCTTTTTTTTAGATTTTGCACTTGCATATTGACTTTATTAAGTTATATTATTAACCATGTAAAAAAATCTCAATACATTACAACTTAATGGGAACAAAATGAAATATCACACAATTTTAAGAACATGTTATCCGCATGCGAAAATTGAAGACGATTGTTACAACTGGTGGGAACGTCATCAATTGAAAATTCAGCAAGTTCAACAAGAAAAATATGATATTATTTTTATCGGAGATTCTATTACTCACTTTTTTCACTCGGCAGAGGGTGCCGGCAATAGTGAAAATGAAAAAATTTGGCAGGAATTTTTCGGAAACTGCAAAGTGCTTAATTTAGGTTATGGCTACGACCGTCCTCAAAATACTTTATGGCACCTTGATAATGGCGAATTTGAATCACAGCACCCCAAACTCATTGTTTTGAATATTGGGACAAACTGTTTTTCCATAAGCGAAAGATACGATGGAGACTCTCCTGAAACTGCTTTTGAAGGAATCAAAACGGTAATAGAACGACTTTTTGAACTATCCCCTGAAAGTAAATTGATTTTAATGGAAATTTTCCCACGCCGTCCGCTTGAGATTCAAGACAAAATTGACCGAACAAATTGCTTGCTGCGAAAATTTGCAAATTCAGATGAAAGAATTACTTTACTGTCATTAAGTGATAAACTTGCTCCTGCAGGAGAATTGAATATTGATTTGTATGCAGATAAAACTTGTCACCCTAATGCTCGCGGTTATCGTTTTTGGGGAGAGATTCTTGCTCCATATATCAAAAAGTTTATTGAGAAATAAGATAGGATTAAATTGGTTAGTGCTGTAATCGCAATTTCAAATATTTACTCAAGAACGGCATTATTTTTTTGAACTAATTGCGTAATCTATCAACCGACGTGCGATAGTTTCATGGGTCGGTATCAATGGTAAATTATCAAAATCAAACCATTGAACATCGGTAAGTTCTTGCATGTCAGGGGTTATCTCGCCTGATTCATACTCTGCGGTAAATCCCATCATCAAAGAATTAGGGAAAGGCCACGGCTGACTTGAAAAATACTTGATATTTTTGACCTGCAAGCCGGTTTCCTCAAAAACCTCTCGCTTAAGTGCCTGCTCCAACGATTCGCCACTCTCGACAAAACCTGCCACCAAACTATATAAACCCTCTCTGAAACGGCGGTTGTGTGCCAACAAAATTTTAGTTCCGTCGGTGATTGCAACAATGATTGCGGGAGACAAAACCGGATAAAATCGACTATTACATGCCTTACAAATTTTGGCAGTTTCTTTCTCGGCAACGGTCAAAATTTCTCCGCAGTTGCTGCAAAAATTACGATGTTTGACCCAATGATTAAACTCAATTGCCCGAGCAAGTGCCGTTGCTTCATCACGATTGCTTACAAGTTTCAATCCCTCCCGAATCGGTTTTAACTCAAAATCTGAATTGTCGGCAAAAATATTTTTCTCAAGTTCAACTACTCCGCATGGAGAATTATAAAAAGTTCCGATTTCCAGAATTTCAGTTGCCAAGCGAATTTCTGCCAAATTCTCGTTTGAGATAAGCGGAGAATAGTTATCACTTGCAACTTTGCGAAGCAAAATAAATTCCGCTTGCACCAGCACGATATTGTGCGGACACAATTGAGGATGATAATTAATTTCACAACATGGGAGGAAATGGGTGTTTTTCATAATTTCTTACTCTTGAACTTCCTCAAAACTGACAATTGAAGTTGGCATTTTTGGGGCTTTTGCGGTATTTTCGACTTTTGTGCTATTGTATCGGGAATTGCTGAGTAGATACATCACAATCAAAAATGCGACAAATGCTATTGCAATACGGATTAGCAGTTTAGTGTTTTTCATTATTTTATAATCTCCTTTATCATGCCGATAAAGATACCATAATTTCAGAAAAAATCAAGTTATAAAAATGAAAAAAAATCATAAAAATTGTCAATTTTTCACGATTTTCCGGATTTTTTTCAAAAAAAATTCAAAAATTTATTTTTTTTGATTTGCATTTTTCAAAAAGCACTGCTATTTTCAAATTAGCAGACCTTATTTATATCGTCTTAAGCCTTATAAAAATAATTTTTTAACGAAAGGAAGATTGGTATGATCAAATCTGATGATTGCAGAAATTTCGTCATCGCCGGCCATGCCGGGTGCGGAAAAACAACTCTGTGCGACTTAATGCTTTTCAAGTCAAAAGCAGTCGACCGAATGGGGAGCGTAACTGCCAAAACAAGCGTTTCTGATTACACCCCCGAAGAACAACAAAGAGAAGCGAGCCTTTTTGCCTCAGTCATGCATTGCAACTGGAAAAACAGCCGCTTCTTTTTTATTGACACCCCCGGGTACGGCGAATTTGTCGGAGAGATGCTTTCAAGCATGCGTGCAGCAGACAGCGTACTTGTGATGCTTGACGGCACCGATGGGCCTCAAGTCGGAACCGCCAGAGCATGGAAATTTACCAAACTTCGTGGTGTTCCCCGCTTCGCGGCAATCAATCGATTAGATAAAGAGCGTGCCGACTTCGATGACGTTATTGAGAAAATGCGGAAAAATCATGGCAAAAATGTCGTGCTTCCCCTAACCTATCCCGTAGGTACTGGCGATAAATTCACCAGAGTTATCGATGTTCTCCATGATACTGACATTCCTGCCGAAATTGCGGACAAGGTTGCAGAAAATAAAGAGATGCTCATGGATGCAATTGCAGAAACCAATGATTCACTCATGGAGCGGTACTTAAACGGCGAAGAGATTGATATTAAAGAATTTGACAAGGGACTTTTGGATGCGGTTCTCTCCTGCCGAATCATCCCCGTTTTCGCTATCAGTTGTGCCAAAGACATCGGAGTTACCGAACTTATGGACTATATTGAACGAATTTTCCCGAATCCGCTGGACAAAAAGCAAGCTCCGCTGGCAAATGGGGAATTTTATAAAGTTCAAGATGACGGCGATGCTGTCGGCTTGATTTTCAAAGCAGTTGATGATCCATTTTCAGGCCATATGGCATTTATGAAAGTTATTTCAGGCTCATTCAAATCCGATTCCGATATTCACAATATTTCAACAAACACTAAAGAACATATCGGGCAGCTTCTGCTGGTTAATGGCAAAAACACCACTCCCGTCGCCGAAGTCGGCCCCGGAACTTTGTGTGCAATTGCCAAACTCAAAAATACCCACATCGGCAATACCCTCTCAAGCAATGTGGCAACTCCGCTTATCAAAGGAATTAACTACAATACCCCCGTTATGTCTTACGCAATCAAAGCGGCAAAAAGCGGAGATGATGACAAACTCAATAATGCACTTCACAAAATTGTCGAATGCGATCCGACCTTGAAACTTCACCGTGACGAAGAGACCCACGAACTGCTGCTTTCAGGTATGGGCGACCAGCACTTGAATTTGGCAATCAAGCGAATCAAGGAACTTTATAAGGTCGATGTCGAAACCGAAACACCCAAAATCGCTTACCGTGAAACCATTACAGGTTGCGGGGATGCGATGTACCGCCACAAAAAACAGACCGGCGGTGCAGGTCAATTTGCCGAAGTTCATTTGCGTATTGCCGCAACCCAGGGCGGATTTGAGTTCGTCAATGAGGTCGTAGGTGGCAATATTCCGAAAAACTTTATCCCCGCTGTAGAAAAGGGCGTAGTCGAAATGCTAACCAACGGGCCTTTGGTCGGGTGCAAAGTGGAAAATGTCCGAGTAACTGTCTATGACGGTAAGTATCATAGTGTCGACTCAAACGAAATGGCATTCAAAATTGCTTCACGCATGGCATTCAAAGAGGCTATGAGCAAGGCACATCCAATTGTCCTTGAACCGATTATGGCGGTCAAAATTTATATCCCCGCAGAGTATATGGGCGACATTTCAGGCGATTTGAACCACAAACGCGGTCGAATCCTCGGTATGGACGCCGAAGAGGGCGTACAGGTAATTAATGCTGAAGTTCCGCAAGCTGAATTAAGTAAGTATGCAACCGAACTTCGCAGTATGACTCAAGGTCGAGGTTCATTCTCCGTAGAGTTTGCCCGATACGAGCCATTACCTGCTAACTTGGCAGCAGAATTGATTAAATCTTATCAAGCAACTGTCAAAGACGAAGAGTAGTCTATCTAACACGGCTGAAAAAATTTTTCAGCCGTGTTTTTTTGTGGGGAGTTGATTGCACTCCCCACACCCCAGCAACCAGCCATCAGGCTGGACGATTGTAATTTGAGTGGGTGCGATATGGCGGTTTGGTGATTGCTTCAATGTGGCAAAATTTTCAAGTTGTCCTCCCGCT
>JAFTJQ010000040.1 GCA_017456285.1 Lentisphaeria bacterium | reverse complement strand
TCAGGCTGGACAATTGTAATTTGAGTGGGCGTGATATGGCGGTTTGGTGATTGCTTGAAATGTGGCAAAATTTTCAAGTTGTCCTCCCGCTTTTTTGCGGAATGACAACTTAAATCTTTTGCCACGAGTTGCCACACAACGGGGGAGATTGCCACTTGTCTAAATTACTCCAAGCTACTCTCCCCCTTTGTATTCCCCCTCTTCCTTGCCGTTGACAGGACGAGAGGAGCGTTGGTCACTGCTGTAATTATGAATTCTTCGCTTCGCTCTGAATGACGAGTTTGGAATCGCTTTGCCGCCGCAGCAAAACCAAGTCACCTCCATGCATCTTTATAAAAAAATATTCTTGGATAAGCACAAAATTTAGGGGAGTGGCAATTTATTTAATGCCGCTCCCCATTTTTTATTTGTCAAATCAGATGTTTTTTTGAACGATTTTGAAAATTTTCTGCTTCCACTTGCTATACGGCAGATAACGCAACGGAAAATCAAAATATTTATTCTTTATCAAAACTGACTTCGCATGCGAAAAGGTTTGGAAACTTGCTTTGCCATGATAGCTTCCCATACCGCTTGAACCCACTCCGCCGAATGGCAGATTGGCAGAACAAAGGTGCATGACAGTATCATTAATTGAGACTCCGCCACTGCTGACGGTGCTTAAAAATGTTTCAATTCTTCTGCTGTTATTGCTGAAGTAATAAGCCGCCAAAGGTTTTGGGCGATTGCGAATTATCTGCAAGGCTTCTTCAAGGTTATCTACGGTAATTATCGGCAGAATCGGCCCGAAAATTTCTCTCTCCATAATTTTGGATTGCAGGGTAATTTTATCTAAAACGGTCGGTGCGATATAGAGTTCATCAGGAATTTTCTCTCCACCGCAAACCAGAGTACCCTCTTCTAAAAGTCCGCAGAGCCGTTCATAGTGTGCCTGATTGATAATTCGCACATAATCGGGTGATTTTTCAGGCGAATTGCCGAAATTGGATTTAATTTGCTCCCGCAGTAAATTAAGAAATTTCTCCTTAACTTTGTTAGTTACAAGCAGATAATCAGGTGCGACACAGGTTTGTCCTGCATTCATGAATTTACCCCAGGCAATTCGGCGTGCCGCAAGTTTCAAATCACTTGAATCATCGACGACACACGGAGATTTGCCGCCGAGTTCCAAAGTCGTCGGAGTTAAATTTTTTGCAGCGGCGGCGGCAACGTTTTTGCCGCTTGCTTCACCGCCGGTAAAGAAGATATAATCAAACTTGAATTGCAGAATTTCATCTAAACTGAAATCTTTGTCAACTATGCAATTTTCAGTTCCGAAGCACTCATTCAATAACTCTGAAAGCACCCGATTGGTGTTAGGAGTATTCGGAGAGAGTTTCAAAATTACCTTATTCCCTGCCGCAATCGCCCCGACCAACGGGTCTATTGCCAAAAGTAAGGGATAGTTCCAAGTTGAAATAATTAAAACCACTCCGTACGGCTCCTGATAAATTTTTCCGTAACCCGGCAGATTGGCAAGTCCGGCTGAGACACGTTTGGGTTTAGCGAATTTTTTAATATTACGAATCATGTAATTCAAGCTATCCAGCAAGGGGACAAATTCGCTGACGGTTGCTTCTGCTTCTGACTTGTGCAAATCCTCATAGAGGGCGATAAAAATTTTTTCACGATTATTTTTGAGAATGTTTTTAAGTTTAATCAAAAGATTTTTACGTTCCTTAACTTTCAGGCGATTGCCCTCTTCAAAAAACTTTCTGCCCTCTTCAATAAAATTTTTGGTACGATTCATAATCACATTTCTCCTCAAATAAATTTGCGATTTACCCGCATCCCGATTGCACAAAGTACCTCATAAACGTGTGTGCCTTTGAACTTCGCCCAATCATCTAAAGTTATCTCGTATTCACCCTGTCTGCCGATACAAACTACCTCATCACCCAGTTTGACTTGCGGTACATTGTCGAGCAAAATAGTTGTATAATCCATGGAAATTCTCCCCAAAACCGGGCAGAGAACTCCATTAATTAAAACATAACCGCGGTTAGATAAAGCTAAAGGCAAACCATCGGCATACCCTGCAGCAATCGTGCCGACAAGAGAGTCTTTTTTGAGTTTGTGCATCCTCCCGTAACCAAGTGCCGACCCTGCTTTTAGAGTTCTGATACTGCTTAAATAGGTTTTTAATTCTACGCAACCTTTGAGGGTCATTGCGGTATCGGGGATATTGTCATCGGCGTAACCGTAAAGATTAATTCCGCTTCTGACCATATTGAATGGGGCTTTGCTTATTTCCGGGAAGTTATTAATTGCATCACTTGCTCCGATGTGGACGTACTCAAAACTGAAATTATCGGCAATCAAACGCTGATAGAGTTTTTTGAACCGCTCAATTTGAAAAGCGGTGTAGCCGTCATTCTTGTTGAATGCCGAAGAAAAATGTGAATAAATTCCGACAATACGGATATTTTTTAACTCACGAATTTTCAGAATTTCCTCGTAAGCATCTTCGGCAACCATGCCGAGTCTGCCCATGCCGCTATCAATTGTTAATGCCCCACGGATAATTTTCCCTTGTTTTGCCGCTTCACGGTCAATTAAGCAGGCATGTTCATAGTTATTCAGGGGAGCGACTAAATTGATTCTGACGGCATCACTTATTTCATGCGGCAAAAGATTGCCGAGAATTTGGATAGGGACATTAAGGTGACTCAATTCCAGAGCCTCATTAATCTCCGCTACCCCGATCATATCGACGCCTAAACTTACCAGTAAATCGGCAATTTTTTTTACTCCGATTCCGTAAGCATTGGCTTTAAGTACCGCCATGACCTTTGCAGGTGCGGCGTATTTTTTTATATTGAGAAAATTTTCAGCAATCTGTGCTGAATTAATCTCCAAATTGACTCGGCTTAACATATTTACTCAAACTATTTTGCGTATTCAACAGAGCGTGTTTCACGAATTACGGTAACTTTGATTTGTCCCGGGTAATTCATCTCTTTCTCAATTCTCTGGCAAATATCACGAGCAAGCATTTGAGCTTCGCCCTCAGTGATTTTTTCCGGAGTAACGACCACACGAACTTCACGACCTGCCTGAAGTGCGAAACATGATTCGACACCGGCAAAATCTTTGGCAATGCTTTCAAGCTGTTCCAAACGTTTCAAGTATAGTTCAGTGGTTTCACTTCTGGCTCCGGGACGAGACGCACTCAAGGTATCGCAGGCATTAACCAAAATATCATAGAGTGAAGTTGCTTCAACTTCGCCGTGGTGAGAGGCGACCGCATTGATAACATCAGGGGCCTCATTGTGCTTTTTGAGAATATCAGCACCGATCTGGGCGTGCGGTCCCTCGACTTCATGGTCAATCGCCTTGCCGATGTCGTGGAATAAGCCGATACGTTTGGCTTTCTGCTCATCAAGTCCGAGTTCTGCCGCCATCATGCCCATAAAGTAAGCAGTTTCAAGTGAGTGCTTAAGAACATTCTGGGAGAAGCTGTAACGGTATTTTAAGCGGCCGAGAAGTTTGATAACCTGCGGTGAAACCCCCTGAATTCCGGTTTCAAGCACAGCGGCTTCGCCGACGCTGAAAAGTTCCTCGTCAAGTTCTTTGCCGATTTTTTTCGCCAAATCTTCAATTCTGGTCGGGTGAATACGACCGTCGCTGATCAAACGCTCCATAAGCTGACGGGCAATCTCTTTGCGAATCGGGTCAAAGCAGGAGATAACTACTGCTTCAGGAGTATCGTCAATCAAAATACTTACACCGGTTGCGGATTCAATTGCACGGATATTGCGGCCCTCGCGACCGATGATACGGCCTTTGAGTTCCTCATTAGGAAGCGGAATTGTCGCAGTGGTTCGCTCATAAGTGCATTCAGAAGCATAACGCTGAATGGCACAGGTTAAGATTCTGCGAGACTCTTTTTCTGCTTTTTCTTTTGCCTCATCGAGAATAGTTCTAACGAGGATACCTGACTCATTTTTTACCTCATTTTTCAATTTTTCGAGGAGGATATTTTTCGCACTTTCTCTATCGAGTTGAGCGATTCGCTCAAGTTCGTGAATTTGCTTGTCGATATTGTGCTTAAGTTCCTGCTCTTTGTGAAGCATGCGGTCTTTTATCTGGGCAAGTTCGCCCTCACGCTTCTCCAAATCGGACATTTTTTTGTCCAAAGTATCAGCACGACGCTCCAAATTCTCCTCACGCTGGATAAGGCGTTTTTCGGCAATCTGCTGTTCTTTGCGGCGTTCTTTAAGTTCAGACTCGCACTCTTCGCGAAGTTTAATAGTCTCGCTTTTTGCACTGACACGGGCATCACGCAAAATATGCTCAGCTTCTTTGTCGGCATCTTTGCGGATTTTGTCTGCTACCTTGATTGCGGAATTTTTGCGTATTGAAACGATAATCGACAATACGATAATTCCAAGTACCAACCCGGCAGCAGCTGCAATAATTATTTGCAGTAAATCAATTTGTTCCATTTTATAAATCTTTCTGCTGTTAATTCCTGAAAAATTTTCAGATTTCAGGCATTTTTGTAAATACTTTTTTCGGTAATTATCAAATCAAGTGCAATATCATGCTCCTCAATCGGAATTTTTTCCGCCCTTTGGCACTCAAAAAAAACTCCTACCGAAAATTTTTTCGTCAGCAGCAATCGGTCATAAAAACCTTTGCCCCGACCCAACCTTTGGCACTCGGAGTCAAAAGCGACCCCCGGCACCAGAAACAACATCGATTCGAGCTCTTTTTGTGAGGCTTTTTCCAAACCATCTTTCGGTTCGGAAATTCCGTATTTGCCCACAATTAAGTCATGCTCAAAATCTGTAATCATGACCATATCGTAAAGGCTTGTCGCCGCATTGAAGCGTGGCAGGTAAAACCTTTTTTGTCCGCAGAATTTCTTAAATAGCGGTCTTAAATCCACCTCAAAATTGTCTGCGGCATAAAAACCGATACAGTCGCAATCATTAAATTCCTGAGATTCGGCAATTTTCTGACAAATTAAACTGCTTAAGTTCTTGCGTTCCGAAGCGGTGATATTTTTCCGAATTTCCTTAAATTCGGCGCGTATCTCATTTTTTGTCTTCATTTGCCTGATTTTCCATTGCACGCAGGCTATCCCAGTAAGCGATGCGTTCTTTAATTTTCAACTCATAACCGATATCTTTCGGTTCGTAATATTTTTTGGCGACACTCATATACTCCTGGGCGACAAAACCGCCGTATTCATGCGGATATTTGTAGTTTTGCTGATGCTTATCAGTCAAAGTCCCGTTGGAATGCTTGTCCTTTAAGTGGACAGGTATCTCCAAAATTCTATTGTTTTCCACATCATCGAGTGCTTTGCCGATTGCCATGTATGAAGCGTTGCTTTTAGGAGCAGTCGCACAATAAGTAACCGCTTGTGCCAGAATTATACGGGCTTCCGGCATGCCGATCATCTCTATTGCCTGCATGGCGTTCACGGCTATTTGCAATGCTCTCGGATCTGCATTACCAATGTCCTCGGAGGCAAAAATTGTGATTCTGCGAGCGATAAAGCGAATATCTTCGCCGCCTGCAAGCATCTTTGCCAGATAATAAATTGCCGCATCTGCATCACTGCCGCGCATGCTTTTAATAAAAGCACTTGCCGTATCGTAGTGATTATCAGCATCATAATTAATAAATTTCTGCTGAATCGATTCTTCAATTATCTCCAAAGTTATGGTAGTTACATCATTCTCCGGAATGGTGGTCATTACCGCCAGTTCCAGAGCATTAAGAGCTTTTCTTGCATCACCCTCTGAACGTTCGGCGAGGAAGTTAATTGCCTCATCGGTCATTAAAATTTTCCTGCCGCCGAAACTTCTGGAATCGTTTATACATAATTTAAGAAGTTTAATGATATCAGCTTCACTTAATGGCTTCAAAGTAAAAACCAGCGATCTCGACAGCAACGCTCCGACAATGTAAAACTGCACATTGTGAGTCGTCGCCCCAATCAATCTGATATTGCCATTCTCCACATCCGGCAGCAGCGAATCCTGCTGGGCCTTGTTGAAGCGGTGAATCTCATCTATGAATAAAATTGTCTGTCTGCCGCAGGAATTTTTGAGCTTAACAGCTGCTTTAATCGCTTCGCGAATATCCTCCACACGCGAAGTTACTCCTGAGAGACGTATGAAATGAGAATCCGTCAATGTCGCAATTAACTCCGCAAGACTGGTTTTTCCGCACCCCGGAGGGCCGGAAAGAATAATCGAACTGAACATATCTGCATCAATTGCTCTCCTTAATAACTTACCGGGAGCAAGCAGGTGTGATTGTCCGACATATTCATCAAGGGAGCGAGGACGCATTCTCCCCGGTAATGGCTGTCGTCCGTTTGACTTCTGACCATTCCCCTGAAAATACGCTTCATCCGCATTGAATAGTGATTCTTCCAATTTTCTCCACAAAGATAAACTGATTTCAAATTAACCTTGACCGACAAAAAAAGCTGTCAGCCAACTTCTATCGGCAGACAGCAAATTAAATAGATAAGTTACAAAATTCCCGCAAGCCCATTCATTATTTTGAGCTTTCGAAAAAATTTTGCAGAAAAATTACAAAAATTCTTCCGTCTATGATAAAAAACTATAAAAATAATAGTTTCCTAATCTCTTTCTGCCAAAAAAATATATATAAAACAACTCAAAAAGTTGTAACATTATAATTATAGCATATAAATTAAAATTTTGCAATAGAAAAAGCAAAAAAAATTGAAAAATTTTTCAAAAAAATAATTTTATGGGATATTAACGGAAAATTTCGGAAAATGATTTGACTTTTTTAATAAATGTGTTATATTAAATGAATTGCAACGGCCATGATGGTGCTTTGAATGGGTCAAAGTAGCTGTCAGGTGCGAAAAAGAAAGAGAAAAAAATGGATAAAGCAACAAAAAGCGAATTGATCGCAAAGTTCGCCCGCAAAGAAGGCGATACCGGTTCACCGGAAGTTCAGGTTTCAATTTTAACTGCAAGAATCAATGAACTTACCGAGCACTTGCGTAACAACAAAAAAGACCACAGCACTCGTCGCGGTCTTTTGGCTATGGTCAGCCGTCGTAAAAAACTTTTGGCTTACCTCGCTAAAGAAAATCACGATGCTTACGTCGCATTGACTGATGCTTTGAAGATTCGTCGCAAGTAATTTACATGTTTGTAAATCAAAAACCTTGTTTGCAGAACAATGCAGACAGGGTTTTTTTGTTTGTTTTGCCAAAAATTAACATTTTTTTTCAATCGCTGTTTGTAAAATTTTAAAATAGATGTATTTTATAGTAAATAGTTATTATATACGAATAGGAAAGATTCGGTGATTCTATGATTACAATGAAGGAAATCGGTAAACTTGCAGGCGTCAGCCAGCCTACTGTCTCCGTCGTTTTGAACGGAAAAGGAGACGAAAAGGGGATTGCTAAAAAAACGCAGGAAAAGGTTTTGAAATTGGCTGAAGAATATGGCTTCAGAACCAATGCAATCGCCCGTTCAATGAAAACCGGCAAAACCGGTATTATTGGTATTATCGTCAGTAAAGATGCCATGCAGCAGACAATTGATTATTATGACAATGGAATTGCTAATATGCACCTCCATGCGTCATTGCTTTTAGCCGGATGCCGTGTAATGTTGGAGGTGGTAAGTGAAGAAGATTTTAATGCTTGCAAAATGCCGGAAATCCTCTCTGACGGATTGGTTGACGGTGTGATTGTATTTTCTTCGGCAGGGGATGAAGCGGTATTTACCAAATATTTGGAACGGATGAAAAAATATACCTCAAAAGTCCTTTTGCTTAATGATATTTCTGAACTGGAAATTTCCAATGTTGCAGTTGATGAAAAAGAGGTCGGTATCAAAGCTGCGGATTGTCTGTGGGAGTGCGGTTATCGTTCTTTCGGTATGATAAGTTGTGATGAATATCGAATTGCTTTGGATACCCGTTTGCAGTCTTTTGCCGAGAGAATCGGGGAGTTGTCAAATAATTCGATTCAAGTTGTCTCCGCTCATGCAGGTAATCGCTGGTCGCTTGACTGCGGTCAAGTGGCAGTATCAGAATTGTTGAAGTTATGCGGTAATAAATGTCCCGAAGCGATTTTCTGTGCTAATGACTTTTTTGCTTACGGTGCAGAAATTGAGTTATGCAATCGGGGGTTCTCGATTCCTGACGATGTGGCGTTGTTGGGGGTAGGCGAGTCGAACTTAGCAGAAAAAGCACCGATTCCGATTGCCGCATTCGGAGTTTCTTTGAGTGAAAAGACGGCGGCGGTTTTGGATATTTACGAGAGATGGCAAAACGGTGAATCGGATTATATCAAAAAATCTCTCGCACCTACTTTATTTAGAAGAAATTCAATTCATAATAAAAATAAGGAGTAAAAAATGAACAATAACTTCGGGAAACAGAATTTCCAAATTGGTTGTAACTACTGGGCAAGTCATGCAGGAACTAATATGTGGCACGATTGGCGTCCTGATGTGGTGGAGGATGATTTTAAAAAATTGGCTTCACTTAAACTTGAAATTGTCAGAATTTTCCCATTATGGCCGGATTTTCAGCCGTTGGATATGCTTTGTCGAGGCAGCAATGTCCCGTATGAGTTGCGTTGGAAAGGCGAGGAACCGATTCCTTTTGACGAAGACGGTACCCAGAGCGGAGTTGACCCGGAAATGATTGAGAGATTCCGATTTGTCTGTGATTGTGCTTTGAAGTACGGTTTGAAATTGGGTGTGGGATTGGTGACAGGTTGGATGTCAGGCCGCATGTATGCACCGAGAGCTTTCAGCCACAGTAATTTGCTTCGAGACCCGATGGTTATTCGCTGGCAGTTGAAATTGGTCAAGCGTTTGGTTGCTGAATTTCGAGACCATGATGCAATTGCTTTTTGGGGAATTGGCAACGAGTGCAACTGCTTGGATAGAGCAAATCGTCACGAGGGTGCTTTGTGGGCGGAAACAATTACTGATGCAATTCGTTCATGCGATCCGACTCGTCCGGTTGTTGCCGGTATGCACGGATTGGTGCCGCAAGCAGTTTCATCACCGAATTTGACTCCGAGTCCTGCAAATTGGAGTATTCAGGATATGGGAGAAATTTTTGATTGTCTGACAGTTCACCCCTATCCGAGTTTCACCCCTTACATGGCAATTGACCGTTTAACGGGGGTTAAAAATGCTTTCCATGCCGCCGCTGAAGCTCATTTGTACGGCGATATGGCGAAAAAACCTTGCGTCGCAGAGGAATTGGGAACTCTTGCTCCTAACTGGGGTAATGAGACAACTGCAGCAAATTATTTGCGTAACACCCTTTTGAACTTGTGGACGCATGATTGCGAGGGACTTTACTGGTGGTGCGGATTTGATCAGCTTAATTTGGAACATCCGCCCTATCAATGGTGCGGAGTTGAGCGTGAATTAGGTCTTTTCCGCAATGACGGAAGCTGTAAAAAAGTCGGCGAAGTTTTGCGTAATTTTGCAGATATGCGTGAGAAATTGCCTTTTGATAAACTTCCGAAATTCCGCAGGGATGCAGTTTGTGTGCTTAATGAGGAGCATGATGCGTGGCAGATCGGTTTAGGAACTTGGACTTTGGCGAAACAGGCGGGATTTGATATTGAATTTCAGTATGAAGATGAGCCGATTCGTGAAAGTAATTACTACATCGTGCCTGCTTTGTGCGGACTTAATAACATGCCCAAAGATCGCTATACGGAACTTTTTAAGCGGGTCGAGAATGGGGCAACTCTCTATTTGTCATTTGACGGAGCTTCAATTGCTGAATTTGAGAAAAATTTCGGTATGACGGTTGAGTATCAAGAGCGTTTCAATGGAACTGCCGATATTGAACTAAACAGCGGTAAACTGCCGTGCAGTTTTGCTTGGCGATTGACCATGGCAAGTTGCGGAGCGGAAGTGCTGCTGCGAGATACTGACGGTCGTGCGGTACTTTCCAAGTATGCTTACGGCAAAGGTACAGTCTATTTTATGGGCTATCCCGTTGAGAAGCATGTAGTTATGACTAATGGGGCAGTTGATAAGCCGTATTATGAAATTTATCGCACATGGGGTGCGGAACTCCTTGATAGTAGGGAAGTTACAAGTGATGTACACAATGTGACATTGACAATTCACAAAGTTGCAGAAAATAGTGCTTATGTCGTCGCCGTCAATAATAATGACCACGATTGCCCATTGAATCCGCAATTTAACGGAGCATGGAAATTAGACAAAGTTATTTATGGTGATATTGCTTCAATCGGAAGTCATGATTGCTTGATTTTGTCAATTAAGTGCTAAAAATATTTATTTGATACTAAACGCTTTGCAGAAAAAAACATCTGTAAAGCGTTTTTTTCAAAAAATGTACTGATATTTTTTCAAAATTATACAATAAAACAGTTGATTTTTTAGAAAATATATGCTATAATAAGAAAGTGATTAAAATTTTTGCAATATAATCAAAGAAAGGATATATTATGAAAAAAATTTGGTTGTTTTTGTTTTGTGTAATCGCTTTGAGTTTAAGTGCTTTGGGAGAGTTTTTTGAATTTGCTCCCGATTTCTCAAATCGTAAAAGCTGGACAACTCCTGCAATGCGATTCGGCAATCAGAATAATTTTCGATTTTTAGAAAATAATGCGACACTCAATCGCCCGATGTTGATTGTTAAAAGAGGCGGACTTATTCCTAATGCTAAATTGACAAATTCGCTCGGAAATAATGAGGATTTCAGTTACTCCTACAGCGTTATGCGGCTTGAGGATAACTCCTCAATGTGCAGTTTTTTGGAGAATAATAAACATCAAGTTGTCGGTGGAATTTTTATTCATTACAGCGGACGGGTGCAAGTTTACACCGCTAATAAGCGTTATGAATCAACTAATATGATTCTCAAAAAGGGAGAAATTTATAATATTTCTGTTGTTTGCAGTCGTGCCGATAATTCAATGGTTGTTAAAGTTGAGGGATTAGGCGAGTGGAGAAATAGTGTAATATTCCCTGAAAATTTGAATAACTTTGTTTTTGCTCCGCAACCGCCGGTCGGAAATACCTGCGTGATCGACAACTTCAAATTTTCTGTCACTGAAATGAAAACTGAAGTCGCAAGCAATGTAAAAGTTTTTGCACCTGATTTAACTAATAAAAATAGTTGGACAGGGCAGTTCGGCAGATTTTTGGAACAGGATAAATTACGTTTCGAAAAAAGTGAACTTAATGGCAACCGTCCGATGTTAATCAATCGCCGCGGAGCAGTACGACCTGCAATTAAATTGAGTGAAAATATCGGCGAAAATGAGGACTTCGGTTACTCTTTTGATATTATCAGAACTGCGGATAATAGTTCAACTTGTGTTGGCTTGACTAATGATAAAAATGAGAATACTGGTTTGATTTTTATCAATATGGCAGGTGATTTGCTGCTTTTCGGTAATCAGAATCGTTATGAAAATACCGGTATTAATTTGAAAGTCGGGAAAATGTATAACATTGCAGTTCGCTGCACCAGAGAGACCGAAAGTGCTGAAGTTGAGGTCAAAGGCGTCGGTAAATTTACTGCCAGAGTCAAGTTTGCACCGAATTTGAATAGGTTGCAGTTTGCTCCGCAGCAGCCGGAGGGCAATATTTGCCTGCTTGATAATATCGAAATTCATGTTTTTCCGGGGAGAGTTTTTACCAGAGAGAATGCTTTGAAAAATGTAACTCCCAAATTGCAGAGCAGCGGCAAAATCGCCGCTGGATTAACTGACGGGAATATTAATCAAAGCCTCTTCCTCTCCGCAAAAGAGGTGATTGAATTTAATTTGGAAAAAAGAATTACTGCCACCGGAATTCAAATTTTCAGCGGGGCTCCGGAATATCGGGATAATCCGAGCGGAGCTTGCGGACTGGCTTCTTATCGAGTGGAGGGGTTGCATAATGGAGCGTGGGCAGTTTTAGTTGAAGCGAAAAATATCGGAGATAAGGGAAAAAGCGGAGTTTTCAGCTCCGCCGATTTTTTTGACAGACGTGATTTTGATCCGATTGTGATTGACGGTTTGCGGATTGTGCTTTTGGAGTCTTATGATACAGGTAATCGTCTGTCCGGGGCGATAGCAAGAGATCAATACGGTGTGAATTTACGTGAAATTGAGATTTTTTCCGATAAAAAAGTTGCAATTGAACTGGATGTAAGAGATTTTGTAAATTGCGATTGGGAACTCCCCGTATATAGAAATCGTGATAAAGCAACTTTCATTGCGTACATTGCTAAACATCCGTCTGCTCCGAAAGAGGCAAAATTGATTATCAAAAATGTTGACGGCACAGTTGCTTGTGAGCAGAAAATGAGTTTGCAAGCAGGCAAAAATAGTTGCACTGTTGATATTGCCGATTTGAATGACGGCCGCTACATGACTGAATTTGTGACTGGTAAGCAGAAAATCAGAGGTTTGTTGAGAATCGAAAAAGTTCCTGCAATTCAAGCTCCTGCTGAACCATTGCAAATGGCAGGTAAAAAGATGTTTTTTACCCCTGATGATTATTCGCTTGCCGAATCAAAAAACTTGAAAGTGGAAATTGCCGAGGTTAAAACCAGAAAATTGGCTCAAACTCCGTCCGAGGATAAGCTGCTGCTTTTCGGTAATGACTTTTATCAAGCAACTGACGGTAGATTTATTATGCGAGTTACTGACAGAAGTTTCAAAAATACTATGTTCGGCAGTGACAGTTATCGAATTTTGGCATCTGATAGTTTGGATGGAGAGTTTACTCAAATTGATAAAGCCCCGGCCGCTAAAGCTCGTCCGCAGATTTTTTCGCCGAATGTCGGTTTCGCCAAACCGCCTCAAGGTACTAAATTTGAGTTGTACGATGCTGCAAAACATGGCAAAATACCATTAAATCGATTGGCTACGGTTTATAATTATTTCCCGACAGATTACGGTTGTTTTAAGGCTACTCGCCGCTCAATCTATGTCGTCGGCAAAACTGTGGATAATAAGTGGGTTATGATGAGAAATGAACCGCTTTTTATTGACAAAACTCTGTACGGTGATAATGATTTTGATAATGGTTTTTACAGCAACGATAATTTTGGAGGCATGTGGCTCTCTCCTGACGGTAAGGAGTGTTATTGGTCGCAAGGTCAGACTATGAAACGAGATCGTGCCTTCGTCGCCCCGTACGATAACTTCGCAACCGGTATTCGAATGATGGGAGTCTATTCAACTACTGACGGAATTAATTGGAAATACCGCTACTGTGTAAGTGTACCTGATGAAAATGATCCTAAAGCCTATCAGCACTACGGTATGATGCGTACCCATGTAAAAAACAGTGATTTGTATTTGGTCTATCTGCTTGCTTATGACAGCTTGAGACAGCAAATTATTATCGAACTTAATTACAGTCGGGACGGAGTAAGTTTTCACCGCTTCCCCGGGAATACACTGTTTTTAGCAACTAAAAAGTGGGGAGATTGGTTCTTCGGACACATGTTTATCGGCAATATTGTCCACTGTCAGGATGGAAAGTATTATCAACTCGGAACTTATGCAACGCCCTTGCCGCACTTCGCTTTTGAGTCGATTATGGGCAAAAATAAACTTGCTGAAGTCACGGCGGCGGATTACCGCAAGCGTTTTGAATCACGCGGTCTTGAGCAGGAGTGGCCCTACTTCAAGGAAATCGGCGGATATGAGGGCTTGGCTGAATTGACCCGTAATGGCTACTATGCGGCAGGGCTGCTGGAATTTCGAGAGGATGGCTGGTTCAGTTTGAATGCCGGCAGTGAAACTGGTTCATTCCGCAGTCGTACCGTAAGTGGGGTAAGCAAAATTTACGCTAATGCGGAAGTCGCAGCTGACGGTGTGTTTGAGATTGAATTAGTTGATAAAGCAACTAATAAGGTTGTTGCAACAAAGAGTATTTCAGGCGATAACGTTAAGCATGAACTTTTTGCAGTTGAGCCGAATAGAGAGTATTATTTGCGTGGCAAAATGCAGAATGCTAAATTGTACACATTCATTTTTGAATAGGTAAGTTAGATGTTATTTTTAGAGAGGGGTGCGAGTCGTTAAATCGGCTTGCACTTCATCGTTCACTTTAGAGTGACACCTGCCATAATTCATAAATCCCCGGTTCCCTATAGCCTTTGGCAGTGGAGGATGCATTCTTAATTCTGAATTTTATGGAATATCTGTGATAAAATTTATAAAAAATTGCTACTTTCCTTGTAAAATCTTTTTTCTATGATATATTGTTATTGTGCAAGTTTTTTGCATTTACGAGATTTTTTGAAAGGATTATTTTATTATGGATATGAAATTTGATGCTATTGAAGATGTAATTGCGGCAATCGCTCGTGGCGAAATGATTGTGGTTGCTGATGATGAGAATCGAGAGAATGAGGGTGATTGCGTAATTGCAGGTTCTTTTGCTACTCCCGAAGCAATTAATTTTATGGCAAAAGAGGCAAGAGGGCTTATCTGTGTGCCGTTGTCTTATGAGCGTGCCAATGAGTTGGGTTTGGAGTCCAAGGCTTCTATGAGCGATATTTTCCGTACCGCTTTCACCCAGAGTGTGGATGCTAAAATCGGAACAACTACCGGAATTTCTGCTTATGATAGAGCGCAGACGGTTAAGGAACTGCTTGATCCCGAAAAGACGATTAATGATTTTATCACTCCGGGACACCTTTTTCCGCTGGTTGCCCGTCCGGGCGGAGTTTTGCAGCGTGCAGGGCATACCGAAGCGGCAGTTGATTTGGCTCGCTTGGCAGGGTTGTCACCTGCCGGAGTTATCTGTGAAATTATGAATGAAGACGGAACGATGTCACGACTTGAGGCACTTTTTAAGTTCGCCGAGAAGCATAATCTCAAAATTTGCAGCGTTGCGGACTTGATTGAATACCGTCGCAGAAGTGAAATTTTAATTGAACGGGGAGCGACTGCTAATTTGCCGACGATGTTCGGAGAATTTAAAATTACCGCTTACCGCTCAAAATTAGACAATCAGGAACATGTAGTCCTAACTTACGGCGACTTGCAGGACAAAGAAGAGGTTTTGATTCGAGTTCATAGTGAGTGTATGACCGGTGATGTTTTCGGCTCTCTCCGTTGTGATTGCGGTTCGCAGCTGCATTCGGCATTGAAGCAGATTGTTGAGTATGGCTGCGGTGCTTTGGTCTATTTGCGGCAAGAGGGTAGAGGTATCGGTATTTTTAATAAAATCAGCGCCTACAAACTTCAGGATGAGGGGGCAGATACTGTCGATGCTAATGTGAAACTCGGATTTGCACCTGATTTGCGAGATTACGGTATCGGGGCGCAGATTATCAAGGATTTGGGTGTAAAATCAATCAATATTCTTACCAATAATCCCTGCAAAATCGTCGGACTTAAAGGCTTCGGACTTGAGGTCAAAAAGCGGGTGCCGTTGGTAATTCAGCCTAATTGCACCAATGCGGAATATCTGCAAACTAAAAAAGATAGAATGGGGCATTTGCTGTAAAAGAAAAAGAGGCTCGTGTATGATAGAGGTTAATAAGTTCAAAATCGGATTATTCACTGCCGGCGGTTTTATACTGCTGATAATTATGCTTTTTCTGCTTGGCGGGGCATCGATGTTTGATAAAAAAATCAAACTTGTAACATTGGTAAGCGAATCGGTTCAGGGCTTGGAGAAAGGCGGACAGGTCAAATACAAGGGCGTCCCCGTTGGCTCAGTAAGCGATATTACAATTATCATGAATACCAATCAGATTCAAATTACCATGGAAATCGATCCGAATATCTTTATCAGTCAACACAAATACTTCGGAACTAAACAGGAGTCGGAGGTCGCTTTTACCAATTATTTGCAGAGCGAAATCAATAAGGGCCTGCGAGTCAGAATGGAGTATGCCGGGATTACCGGATACAAGTACATTGAGATGAATTATTACGGCGAGCCTGCTGATGCGTCTAAACTTATCCCTAAACCAAAATACATGGACGACAAGGATAATGAGATGATTTATATTCAGACAATGCCGTCCATGCTGTCGGACATCGGCAAAAATGTCGCCTCAATCATTGATAAACTTAACAAGATCAATTTTGATTTGATCGGAGTGAATTTGGAGAAAGCAAGTGCTTCGGCTGACAGTTTATTAAATTCAGAGGATGTGAGAGAGTCAATCGCTTCAATAAGAAAAATTACCGCATCACTTGAAAGTGTCTCTGCTGATAGAGTTGATGTTACTTACAATAACTTGAATGAGGCTTTGACGGAGTACAAAAAATTGGCAACTCTCCTGCAAAACCGTATTGACGAAGTTAAAATCGGTGCAACTGCCGATAGTTTGCGAGATGCAACTTCAGCGGTAAATGAAAGTGCCGTTACTTTGGATAATACTTTACAAAAATTAAATAGTGCAATTGATGAATTAACCACGTTTTTGCGGTTGCTTAATGAGCAGCCCAATGCTTTAATCAGAGGGAAACAGTATTAAAATGTTAATGGCAGAAGACAGCAAGGGTATTTTGATTGCCACTCGTTTGTGTAAAACGATGGATGTAAGTTTGAGTGACGGACTTTTTGCAGGGCGTTTGCTTGAGTGGGTTGCGGAGGCAGGGTCGCTTTTTTCAATGAAGTTGGCGGAAACTTTGAATCACATGGCACTCTATCGCATGGATAACTTGCGAATTACCAAACCGGTCAGAGTCGGTACAATGCTGGATTTTTATGCAGATTTAATCACTTACGGCAATACCAGTGTCTCTTTCAGAATCAAGGGATATTTTCAGACGGGGGAAGAGTTCCTGACCCTTGAGTGTACTTATGTCCAGTTGGGTGAAAACGGCAACAAAATACCTTTGAACATCAAGCGTTAAATTCCTTCGTTATCGGCGAATGCCCTACAAGTATATTCTCGCTAATTTAGTTCTTGTGA
>JAFTJQ010000039.1 GCA_017456285.1 Lentisphaeria bacterium | reverse complement strand
GCTGTCAAGGCAGATCAAAATATCATGCAATGCACTGTAAGTTAAGCAAAAATCATGCGAAGTAATTGTACAACTTTCGGTACCGATACCGAATAATTTAGATTCCAAAGCATCAAGTTCTAATTCGTCACTGATTTTTTCGGCAAAAATAGTATTTAATGACTCTGCCATTCTTTGTCTCGGTGCAAGTTTATCGGCGGGAATATCCTTGAATCCGTCAGGCATCCAGAAATTACAAACGCTCGCACTCCCTGAAACCTTGCCGAACTCGGCGGCAACATGGCGGATCGCTTTGCCATGATTTATCCAGAAATCTCTGATCCCCTTGTCCGGGTGAGAGAGTGATAAGCCATGGTCAAGTTTTGGGTGTGAATAGAAAACAGGAGCAATATCCAAAGGAATTGATTTTGCTTGCGACCAATTTCTCCAAGTTGCAAAGTTGTCAATAGAGAATTCATCTCGGTCTGTATTGGGAAGCATTTTATCAACTTGATGAGCTTGCAGGCAAACTCGATGTTTCCCCGGAATGAATTTTATCGCAAATTCCAAATCTTCACGAGTTTCATCGGCATTTCTCGCTCTGCCCGGATAATTTCCTGTAACTTGACATCCACCGGTCAAAGCGTGTCCGGTATTTTCGAATCCAGTAACATCGTCAGCCTGCCAAGCATGAATTGAGAGTGCAATTTTTGATAAATCATTTAAAACTCCCTCTGTGTCGATGCCTTTAGCCTCATAAATTTCTTTAGCGATTTGGTAATTTTGTTTCATTTATCATCTCCTTTGCAGTTACATAATTATTTGTATTATAACAATACTCAATTTGAAGTATAAAATATCGTTTTAGAGCAAAAAAAACAATTCTTGTACAATAATATAATAGTTCTTCGTTAAAAAATCAAATTTTTCTTTTTTTAAATTTGATTTTTTGCAAAACAGAGATTATATTACTGAAATGGGTGCAAAAAGTTTAACACGAACCAAAGGATACTAATTGTTTATTATTGTAAAACGTTTTCACTTATACCGTTTATAAGTCGGCACTATCAAAAGGGGCAGGGGCAAAAAAATGGTTGGCATAGGAGAGTTTAATCTTGCGAATTATGTTTTTTGTCGATGCAAATACCTGAAAAACCTTTTTGAGTGCCTGTGAATTGAAAATTTCAGCAGCAGAAAACTTGAATTGCAAGTTATTTTTTCAGCAATGTTGAGTTTGCAGAGTAAGTTTTCCGCTACTGCCGTAAGCATCGCAAGCCGATAAAAAAAGGGTTTGCGGCACAGGAGGAAAAAATATGTTTCAAATTTTTTATAAAGATGACGACAGCTTGCGTCAACTCCGCAATATTCAGCCGGGTGCATGGGTAAATATTACTGCTCCGTCCGGTGCCGAACTTGAAGCAATCAGCAAATTGCTGGATATACCTTTGAGTATGCTTACTGACCCTTTGGACGAAGATGAGCGTTCCCGTGTGGAAATTGAAGATGATTACTTGCTCATTTTGCTTCGTGTGCCGTACTTCGCAGGCGAGGAGGAGGTGCCGTTCAAAACCGCTCCGCTCGGTATCATTTACGGCAAGGACTTCATCGTTACTGTCGGCTCCAGAAATCCTGCGATCATTCAGGACTTTATTCAGGGCAGGGTGAAAAATTTCGTAACTACCAATCGTGAACGATTTATTTTCCAAATTTTCTATCGTGCGGCGTTGCTCTTTTTGAATTACTTGAAGGAAATCAATATGCGAAGCCAGCAAATTGAGCAGGAACTGCAGGGTGCTGTTGCTAATAATGAACTTATTAGATTGCAGTTGTTAGGCAAAAGTTTGGTCTATTTTACCACCAGTTTGAAGGCTAATGAGATAATGATCGGCCGCTTGGCGAATATTAAGCAATTCAAGGTCTCCGAGGATGATGAAGATCTATTCGCTGACGTTTCAATTGAGTACCGTCAGGCGTTGGAAATGGCAAATGTTTACAATAACATTCTTACCGGTATGTCCAATACCTTTGCCTCTATTATTTCCAATAACTTGAATTCCATAATGCGTATTTTGACCTCAATAACCATCGTTTTGATGCTGCCGACACTTTTAACAAGCATTTACGGTATGAACTTGGATAATCTGCCTTTGGCACATCATCCCTATGCTTTTGTGATTATCAGCGGAATCGGGGTCTTTTTGGCAATTGTGGCAATTATTGTAATGATTAAACGACGCTGGATTTAATTCAATGATAGAAAAAGCTCCGCAAAATTTTTTCAGCAAAACTTTCTTTGTGCTGCTGCTTGTTGCAGCTTTCATTCTCATGTATCAGCCATGGAACTTGTCATTGCGTGAATTGCAGGGGAATGAGGGATTTTTTGCCACTAATACACTTGAGGTGGATTTCTCCCAATATCCGATAACTACTGCCCATAAAGTACCGGCAAGGAACGGATATTTTCTTTATCCCTTTATGAGTCGGCTGCTATATGATAATTTTTCTTTAACTATTGAGCAGGCAACTCGTTACACATCGCTTTTTTGGGCGTTTGCGGTAGCTTTGACGGCAGGAATTACGGTTTGGGGGCTTCGGAGTTTCAAAGCAGGACTGGTAAGTTTCTCCTTTTTTGTCGGGGTGAATTTCGTTTTTGAGAAATCAGTTCTCGCCAATCCGACATTTATGGCATTGTTTTTTGTCTTTCTTGCTCAAATTTTTTGGGTCTATTTCGGATTTGTAAAAACCAAATGGAATACAGCATGGCTGGTAAGTCTATTTTTGCTGTCGATTGCCTTTCTTTGTAATGGTTTTATCAGTCTTATTTATTTTGCCGTGCCTTTATTGTTTACCCATCGTCCGCTCAAGGTTTTTTCCAGATTGTCAAAGGGGGGATTTTTTGTCGGGTGTGTATGGCTTGCGGCGGTAATTCTTTTCTGGGGGGCACCGTACCTGATAGGCTCTAATCACGGAGAGATTATAACTTCAATTTTTTCAGTTCAGCGGCTGTCAGAGTGGTTGATTCACATTATTTACACTCCCTTTGAAATGATTGTACGACTCTTGCCGTGGAGTTTGATTGCTTGGCTGCCATTCTGCGTGGCATTGCGGCCGCTGGATGAGACACCGGTAATAAGTCATTACTTCAGAGTGTTGTTTTTTGCGGAATTTTTGATTGCATTAACTAATCCATTCGGCAATATTATCAGCATTGCCTATTCATTGGCACCATTGGCGGTGTTGTGCGGATTATCTTATGATGTCGGGGTCAGACGATATTCGGCAGAGATTCGGAAGTTATTGATTTTATGCTCCTACATAACAACGGGGTTGGCAATCGCGGTGATGGTTTATTGCTTTATGCCGGCAAGTTTGCTCAAAGATGATTTGCCGACCTTTGCATTGGGGATATTGTTTTTGCTGCAATCATGTTGGATTTATTTCTATCGCAAGCACGGACAAATTTGGTTGGTGCTTTTGAGTGTTAGCTGTGCAATCGGGCTTTTTTATTACGCCACGATGTTCAAGTATCGCATCAAAAACCGAAGTAGAAGTTCAATCGGGTTGGCAATCAGAGATGGATTGGATAGAGAGAGTGCTAAACAGCATATTCCTGTGATTTACTCTGTAAATATCGGGGGATTTTATAACGAGGGTGTCTATATCAATTACCCGATAAACAAGATTAATTCATTGCAGGAACTTCCGAGAACCGAGCAGGTTGTTTACCTTTTAAGCCCGAATTTTCCGCAATATCCCGATCGGGAATGGACGAATTTATTGCGAGAGAATTACAGACAGAATACCATCGGAGTTTGGCGGGGAGAACTCCTGCCTGAAGCAGTATTGGTAAATCGTGATTTTGATGACCGAGAAGAGAAGGATGTTCAAAAATGAAAAAACTTTTCTTAAATGCTTTGACGCTTGAAGAATTAAAAAAATTGGTGCGTTCAGAGAATTTGCCTGATTTCCGTGCCAAGCAAATTCAAGAGTGGATTTACCGAAAATATACAGTCAATTTGAGTGAGATGACCAATTTATCCAAAGATATTCGAGAGAAGTTGTCGCAGACAGCGGCAGTAACGTCGTTGCAGCTTGCGGAAAAAGTTGCTGATTCCGAGGGGACTACTAAATTACTGCTGGCACTTGCCGACGGAGAAACGATTGAAATGGTTTTAATTCCGAGTGAGAGCCGCATGACTTTCTGCTTAAGCACTCAAGTCGGGTGTCCTGTCGGTTGTAAATTCTGTGCATCGGGGCGATATGGTTTGACCAGAAATTTGAGTGCAGAAGAGATTTTGAGCGAATTTTTAATCGGTTGTAGTGAGATCGGCAGACTTCCTGATAATGTGGTATTTATGGGGATCGGCGAGGGGTTGCTGAATTTTGAAAATTTGCGAAAAGCGATAGAATTTATGAGTTCAAGTGATTATTACGGACTTGGTATCCGCAGGATTACGGTATCCACCAGTGGTTACATTCCGGGGATAAGGAAACTTGCTGACTGGGGCAGGGAGTTGACGCTTGCGATTTCTCTGCATGCTCCGAATGATGAGGTCAGGAGTAGGATTATTCCTGATAAGCTTCGAGCAGGAGTTGCCGAAATTATGGAGGCAAGTGATTACTATTTAAGCAAATGCAACCGCATGGTGACGCTGGAATACACTCTACTTGACGGCATAAATGACCATAGAGAACATGCCGAAGAATTGGCAATTTTGGCAAAAAAACATCACAACAAAGTTAATTTAATTCCTTACAATGATACCGAGAGCGAGTATAAACGCCCTTCACAGAAAAAAATTAATGAATTTGCGGAAGTTCTTCACCGCAAAGGGGTAACAGTAACGATTCGCCAGTCCAAGGGAAATGACAAAATAAGTGCCTGCGGACAGTTGAGAAGTCGGCGTATGGAAATTAAAAATTAAAAAGCATATCAAAAAAAACATAAAAATATGTTAATTCCTTGTGCTTTTTGGGGAATAGATAAAAAATTGCAAAAAAGTTCTAAAAAAATCAAAAATAAAATTTGCTATTTTCATTTTTTGAGTTATCATATATCTAATACAATTTTTTTATAAGGAATAGAGCAAAATGAGTAATAATTTTGAAAATACATTGGATCTGGCAAAAAAGGTCTTTGATGACGAAATTGCCGGAGTTTTGCAGGTCAAAGAGAGTTTGGGCGAAGAATTTATCGCTATGGTTGAGAAGTGCAAGGATGTACTTAATCGCGGTGGTAAATTGGTTTTTACCGGTATCGGCAAAAGCGGTTATATCGGCAAAAAATTGGCGGCTACTTTGGCTTCAACCGGTTCGACTTCAATTTTTATCCACCCTGTCGAGGCGTTGCATGGTGACTTGGGAATGTTGCAGAAAAACGACATCGTGATTGCTTTAAGTTACAGCGGAGAGACTGATGAGCTGCTTAATACCATTAAGCCTGCGAAGAGGTTGGGCATTGAAGTAATTGCTATTACGGGATTCAAAAATTCCACTTTGGCAAAAATTTCTGATTTGACCGTGCCGATGACGGTTGAGAAAGAGGCGTGTCCCTTTAATTTAGCCCCGACAACCACTACTACTGCATTGTTGGTTTTGGGCGATGCTTTGGCGATGGTATTGTTGAATCAGCGAGGTTTCAGCAAAGATGACTTCGGTCGTTTCCACCCCGGTGGGGCAATCGGTCGAGTTGTGACCATGAGAGCAATGGACATTATGCGAAGCGGAGCGAAATTCGCTAAAGTCAGTGTCGATTTCAGCGTGAAAGATGTCTTATGCTCAATGAGTAATGCCCGTTGCGGTGCGGCGATTGTGGTCGATGAAGCGGATAAACTTTTAGGAATTTTCACTGACGGCGATTTCCGTCGCAGTGCGGAAAAAGATATTTCTGTTCTGACCAAAAAAGTCGGCGATGTGATGACTGCTAATCCGAGTTATGTGTACACTGATGATTTGGCGGTTACGGTGCTGAAAAAGGTTGAGGATAAAAAGATTAATTCCGTTATCGTGCTTGAGCGTGACGGCAAGGTGGCAGGTTTAATCGATGTTCAGGACTTGCCCGGTTTGAAGTTGATGTAATTAATTGCTTAAATAATAAATTATAAAAAGGAGTTGTAAAAATGGCAGAAGTTGTAAGAATCGGTATTCGTCCGACTATTGACGGACGTCGCAGAGGAGTTCGTGAATCTCTGGAAGAACAAACAATGAATATGGCAAAAGCCGCAGCAGATTTGATTAGTTCAAATTTGCGTTATACCACCGGAAAGGCGGTTGAGTGCGTAATTGCTGATACTACTATCGGCGGTGTTTATGAGGCCGCAAAATGCGAAGAAAAATTCTCAAAGATGAATGTCGTTGCAACCTTGACTGTAACTCCCTGCTGGTGTTACGGTTCTGAAACTATGGATATGAATCCTCTGACTCAGAAGGCAATTTGGGGTTTTAACGGTACTGAACGTCCCGGAGCGGTCTATTTGGCGGCGGTTTTGGCGGCACATGCACAAAAGGGATTGCCAGCTTTCGGCATTTACGGCCGTGATGTGAAAAACGCTGACGATACAAGCATTCCTGAAGACGTACAGGAGAAAATTCTCCGTTTTGCCCGTGCGGCGATTGCGGTCGGCGAAATGCGTGGAAAGTCTTATCTCTCAATCGGTTCGGTTGCTATGGGTATTGCAGGAAGTATCGTTGACCCGAATTTCTTTGAGGAATACTTGAATATGAGATGCGAATCAGTTGATATGTGCGAAATTATCCGCCGTGTCAACGAAAATATTTTCGACCCCGAAGAGTACAAAAAAGCCCTTGAGTGGACTCGCAAATACTGCAAAGAAAGCCCCGATTTCATCAACGGCGAAAACGGTAAGAGCCGTGAGGAACAGGATAAACTCTGGGAGTATGTGGTCAAAATGACTATCATCGTCCGTGACCTCATGGTCGGCAATGAAAAACTTAAAAACATGGGCTTCGGCGAAGAAGCTTGCGGTCACAATGCGATTGCAGGCGGTTTTCAGGGACAGCGTCAATGGACTGACCACATGCCGAACGGAGACTTTTTGGAGAGCGTACTTTGTTCATCATTTGACTGGAATGGCATCCGTCCGCCGTATGTTGTTGCAACCGAGAATGATTGCTGCAATGGCGTAGCGATGCTTTTCGGCAGACTTCTTACCAATAGTGCGGCAGGCTTCAGCGATGTTCGCACCTACTGGAGTCCTGAAGCGGTAAAAGCTGCTACGGGTTATGATTTGGATGCACCGGGTTTGATTCACTTGATTAATTCAGGTGCTACCACCATGGATGCGACAGGCTGCCAGAGTATTGACGGCAAACCTGCTATGAAGCCATTCTGGGAAATCAGCGAAAAAGAAGCGGCAGATTGTGTCGATGCGGTTTCATGGGTTCCTGCTAATTTGGGTTACTTCCGAGGCGGCGGTTTCTCAAGTAAATTTTTGACTAAAAAGGGCATGCCGATCACCATGAGCCGACTTAATTTGGTTAAAGGTTTGGGCCCGGTATTGCAGATTGCCGAGGGATACACCTATGAACTTCCTGCTGAAATTCATGCGAAAATCGATAATCGTACTGATCCGGGCTGGCCGACAACTTGGTTTGTGCCGAATTTGACAGGCGAGGGACCATTCAAAGATGTTTACAGCGTAATGGCTAACTGGGGTGCAAATCACGGTGCTTTCCATTACGGACACATCGGAGCGGATTTGATTACACTTGCTTCAATGCTTCGCATTCCTGTCTGTATGCACAATGTCGATGAGGAGAAAATTTTCCGTCCGTCAACTTGGAATGCATTCGGCATGGACAAAGAGGGTGCAGATTATCGTGCTTGTCAGGCACTCGGCCCGATTTACAAGTAAGAGATTTAAGTCGTTAAAAGGGAACTCAATGGCTTTGAGTTCCCTTTTTGTTTTAAGAAATCTACCGACAACTCTGAAAATACCCTCAAATTCAGTATGTTTTTGTAAAAAATGGAGTTTTTTTTGAAAAAGCGCTTGCAATTTTCACTTTTGAGGTTTATCTTTAGTTAGAAGCCGTGACTATAGTTTTTTTGGGGCTTGTCGCAATTGATTGAGAAAGTCGTAAGTTAAGTTGCTGATTTGTCAGGGCAGGAGATTAAAATAAGATAACCACAATGGTTATAAGTAATAATAATCAAAAAACAAAGAAAGGGACCAATTATTATGGTAACAGGAATCGTCTTAGTAAATGTTGATCGTCCAATGCTTCGTCAGGCTATCAATGGGATTTTTGCTCTCCCCGGAGTAACCGAAGTTTACACCGTTGCCGGCGAGTACGACCTCGTAGTTATGATTCGTGTAGGTTCAAATGCGGAACTTGCAGATGTCATTGCAACTAAAATGACCCACGACATCCCCGGAATCAGACATACCAAAACATTGATCTCTCTCAATGCAGATGCCAAAGTTGATTTGAAAGCTGTTTTCGGCGGAAAATAATTAATAGTAACTACTTCTGAACGGAGTTGAAAAAGTGCTTTTCAACTCCTTTTTTTATTGTCCGAAAAATGGGTGTTTTGGGTTGAAAATAAGGTTTTTTTGAAAAAAGATGAAAAAAATGCAAAAAAAATGGTTTTTTTTATTGTTAAGACTTGCAAAACGCTTGAAGTTGTGCTATCTTCATTAGTGAAAAGTATATTTATATAAAAAATAGGGAAACAAAGGAGGCTTTTTATGGCATATATTTATTACTGTAGCGGAGAGCATGTATCTGTTTTGCATAATCAAGATGTATATTTGCTTGGTAATGCTTATAATTATCACGAAGATAATACAATTATTGTAGATAATAGCAAGTTGGTTGCTGACAGCAACAGAGTTCATTTGGGCTGGCTGCTGGTCGGTGATGTCAGTATGACAATCGGCGGTATCCGAAGCGTAAATGATTTGGATGCATCTTACACCGTGAATACTGCTACCCGTACTTACAATATTTTCCAGCAGAATGTTACCGGTATGGGACATAGCGAAGTTGTCGGTTATGCTGATATGAAAGAATACAGTGCCGTCCACTTTGCAGGCAATGGTACTGTGAATTTAAGCAGTCAGTCAGGTGCGGCAATTTTTGAGAATTATGACAATACTATCTCAATTTTTGCAAAAAATACTTCCGTTTCTGCTCCTGATAGAACTGAAGAGACCACTTGGGAATTAGAGCATTCTCGTCTGGTAGCGTCTAAAGACAACCCATTCCCGACCGGAAATATCAATACTGACTCAAATGCAATCAAAGCTGACGGAACTTTGACAGTAAATACTGCTTTCAAGGGTAAGTTGCAATCTCACTCAAGAGCTTACTCTCACGGTTTTTATACACCCGGAGATAAGCCTGCGCCGACTAACTCTGCTAATAATATGAGCAACAAAGCAAGCGGATTCCGCGGACAGAATGTGATTTTCAAAAATAATATTTATGGGGATATTGCAACTACTGCCCGTGTGTCATTTGCCTCATTCCAATCTCGAGTTGTTTCAAATAACAAAGTCGGTTCTTATGGTATCTATGCAAGTAACAAGGCCGACCTCTCAAAGAGTGTTTGGTCTGGTCATGTTTTGGCACAGAGTATTAATACTGTAATTGATGCCAGTGAAGCCTACGATGCAGAGGGTAAAATTGTTGACGGTAGTGCCAATGCAGATAATAACATCATTCAGGCGACAGGTTTGTATGGCAATGATGTGGTAATCGGCATAATTGATTCATCCTATAATTGGAGAGATGGTTACGGTGCAAATATCCAAATTGCTGTTTCAGCTGCAAGAACCGAAAAAATGGCGGAGGCAACTTTCAGTGATACTACTGATAGTTTTGAAACTGTCAAAATTCAGCAGCGTGGTGCGTCTATTGCTTGGGATGCGACTTTGGACGGAACTGTTCCTGATACTAATTGCTATTATTTCGTCAGTTACATTGATGAAACAGGGGTGGCAATTACCAAGAAATTTGATCATAATTCTACTGAAGCGGAAAATGAATTTTATTATGATGCAAATGACGGCAAATATTATTTCAGAAATAATTACTATCAGCCGGATAAAATTCAGTATGCTCAAAAACTCGGTATTGTCAATATCGCCGCAGATAAAGAATTAGTTGCGGTTCCTGACGGTTCTGATACGTCATGGTCATCTGATGATACAACAGTTGATTCAACTTCTTTAGCTGAATGGACATTTGATTTTGACCCCGAAGGAACAGGACTTTTAGAGAATGAAAATTGTTCATTTGTGCTTGTCTATGTGGTTAAAAACGGCAGTGATTATGAAACTCGCTGTGAGGTTGTTAATGCTTTGAGTGCCCAACGATATACATATAGCAGTACCACTTTCGAATATCAGCTCGATGCAGAGTATGTCGATGGTTCATTGCAAATTTATGCATGCAATGAGACTCTCGGAACTGATACAAGTACCACAACTAAAGTTGACATGAGCGGAGATTACACCGCCAATGATGATGAAAAAATCATGTGGGCATGCAAAGAAGCTCAAGCAGGAGAGTCTTTTATCGTCAGTTATGTTGATGATAGCCAAAATGATGTGATTGTCAAATTTGATGTTGCTGATTTGGAATACAAAGACGGTGCTTATTATGCCACTGTCGCAGGAGGCGTAAGTAAAGTTCCGACAACTATTTACAAACTTGACGCAAATGGTGACATTGTTCCGTGTTTGGACAGCACTTACAGTTTGGAAGATGGCAGTTATACTTTGCGATTCTTCTCTAATAAAGATGTTGCAGAGGAAGCGGCAAAGGCACTTTTCGGTGATGACGGCTTGTCATTTAATTTGCCGATTAATGGCATTGATACTCCTTTTGTTGCCGAGAATGGCTCATGGGTACAGAATCTAATTACTTCAGTTGACGGAGTCGATTATTATGAATACACCTATGTATTTGACATGGAGACTTTAGGCGGTCGTGTAACCGAGAAAGAAAAATTGGGTTTCCTCGATCCTACTGTCCAAATGGGTTCGGTATTGGATTTAAATTATGAAGTTTTTGCGACTTCCGGTGATTTGCAGAATTTATTTGGATTTAGTGAATTATTGACATTAAATGATTTTAATAATACTGCTACCGGCATAGATAGACTTTTTGGTTTGTGTGCCGCTGTTGTAGGCAAAGGACATGATGTATTCTTCTATGAGGAAGCAGGATACTTGGTTATTAATGCCGATGCAGTAGAAATAAATGGCACGAAAACTATTGAAGTTACTGACAGTAACGGTGTAAAATACTCTATTCCGAAAAATTTTGTAAATCCGATTGCAGTTAACGATCCTTTGCATGCAGGTACCTCATATAATGTTTATGCAATCAGCAGTTCAGCATTTACAGATGTTGCTGATTTCCGAGTTGTGTCAATTGGGCAGGATACTGTGCTTTGGGATGTCAATGGTGAGGAAGATATTTCAGCTAAAGAGTTTAGTCAGATTAGTTCAGTATCAGCAAAGCATCCCAAAAATGAAAAGGGTGAAATTGATGCAAGTAAGACTAATGGTATCAACTGGGTCAGAGAATTTGATTTGAATGATATTTCCGCATTGAAAAATACTTACTTCTATATTCCTTACTCATACAAAACCAAAAGTGGAGATAAGGAAATAACTGTAAGTTCATCTATTACCAAAAGTGCCTATGATATTATTCAGGATTCTAAAAATGAGGATAGTGCGTTTACTTTTGATGCTTCAACTAATAAATTCGGCTGGACTTTTGGCGATGGAAAAACTGACATTACTCTGGTTACCAATAAATACAAAGAAACTGAGGCAGGCTCTTCAATCATTGAAATTGATACAGCTAAAGGTATGGGCGGTTTAAGTTGCGAATATGACCCTGCGACAGGTTCATTAGCGGTATCTATGCTTGTCAAGGGAGAGTATAAATATATTGAGGAAGAAAATGATGTGAGGTTCGTTCCTGAATTGGATGATTTGAAAGTAAGTTTCGCACTTTTCGGGAATACAGGTTCAGTATCTATTGACAATTATGACTTGCTGCAGGGGAATATTAAATGGAATACTGGCGATAGCATATACATAAACGGTGATTGGTATTATCAGTTGGATGCGATTGTTGAAGATGAGCAGTTTGAAATTTTCCAGGAAGTTGATAATAATGCTGTCGTAACTGCTAAAGTGCTTAATAATACTATTCAGGCAAAAAGTTACGCAGCCAAAGATGACAAAACCGTTACTTCACTTGTCGGCAATAGATTTGAGGCAATCGGTGTCGATGCCGCCAATAAGTTGGTAATCGGCGAAGTTACTAAAGATACCCTCTTTGATTTGGAAGTTTCTCATAATAAAATTTTGGATCTGCACACAGGCGGCGGTCCCGATGTAATTAATAACAATCAGGTTAATGCAATCGGTATTCGCGGCAAGGAAGTTACCTTGAGTAAATTCAATGGTACAATCAGTGTTGTTGCTAAAAATAATGATATTGCTACTGCTGAAATTGAGGATCAATACACTTATTACAATATCAATGGTATCAAAGCTGATAAATTGAATGTTACTGATAATTTGGGCGGTGTAATCAATGTTGAAGCAAGCGATAACGGCGGAACTCGTGAATTAACCTATAATACCGTTCAAAAGGGGCAGAATTATGTTGATATTATTGATGCTTCAGAGCTTGTAGGTGGTATTGTTGCAGGTGAATTTAATGGCAGCGGCAGTGGCGACATTACAGTTCAGGGGGTAATTAATACAACAATTACAGTGGACAGTATGACTGATTGGGCTATGAACTTTGGTATTGCCGCTTACGGTACTTTGGCTGCAGAGGGTTTTGCAGGTTCAATTACTGTAAATGCTCAATACGCTGCAATCGGTATTTTGGCAGATAAATATGCTTATGTCGGCGATAGCAATGTAATGCAATCATCAAATAATACTTCATTTGAGATCGGCGGTACAATTACTGTGAGTGGTACGGCAGATGAATCCATCGTAGTTGGTGTGGCAAGTGTCGAGCAGGCTGATTTGGTTTTTTCAGGTACGATTATTTCAAATGGCTATGCGATTAAAACTGATTATACCAAGAGTGTTCAAGTCGGTTACAGCAACGATGTCGTTACATTCAAAAATGGTTCAAATACCTATGGTGTTATCGACTTGGGCGGCGGCGTAAATCAGATAAATATCAATAGCGGTGCTTATATTGAGGGCCATGTTGCTCACTCTGTCGGTAATAACAATATCGTTTTCTACCTCAATGAGCATAAAGACGGCGAGGCGATTTTTAATGTTGTTGAAGAGCATGATACTTCATTGACTTCAGGCAAAATTATCACTCTCGACTTCAATAATGCTGTATTTGAAAAAGAATATATCGTTTATGAATATGATGATTCAATCGGTGATGTTGCTGATAAGCTTTGGGAATCAAGTGAAGCAAGTGTCAATATTTCATTCGGCGGTGTTGAGAAAATGCTGGTATTCCAGTACAGTGCCGCAACCGGTAATTACTCTCGCTACATTAAGTTTGATACTGAAAATGGCGGTGAGGCGTGGGTGCTTGTTAAATACGATGCTTCCAATAATCAGGTGATTGCCAAAATTTCAGGTGAAGCTCCCGCTTTGGCAGAGCAGATCGGCAAAATTTATGCAATCGCTGCAGATATTGATATTAATGGTGATGTCGATGAGGAAGAAACTGCTATCGTCAACGGTGAAAAGGTTAAACTTGAAACTCAAGGTACTGAATACTTTGTCGGCGATAACGGATTTGACCAAACTGTCAGCGACAATTTAGTTGCCAATATGACTGACAAGGACGGTTACAAATTTATCTCCGATGTTGAATCTAATAGTGCAATGTCGCAGATTAATTTGATTTGGGCGCAGGAAGTAAAAGTTCAGAGCGAATTTGCTCCGACCAAGGTATTTGAAATTACTTACAGAATCATCGATGCCGCGGGCAATGTCGTTTCTGAAAATGTAGTTCAAGTCGATAGCAACAAGGATAATATCGCTTGGGGTTCAAATAACGACCAGACTTTCTATACTTACAAATATGCTCTCCCAACTATTGTTCCCGACGGACACAAAGTTGAGTGGAGCGTACAGGATATTACCAACGGTCGTGAGATTTATGACGATCAGAATAACTTGATAAATACCGTTGTAAATAGTTCAATCGACCTCATGGTAAATTCAAATACTTGGGCGATTACCGACCTCGGAAATATGAAAGGCGTCAATATCCATGACGAGACCAAAGGTATTAATACCTCTATGGCTAAACTTTCATGGGAATCTATGGATGGCAAAACTAATTACGCAATTGATTACTACACAGTGCGTTACTTCATTTGCGAAGATGATTTGACCGCCGATGATGCCACAAGAAACTTGATTTTCAACTCTTTCGATCAGGCAAAAGCTATCCGTGATGAAGAGCTTGCCAATGAAGAAGAATTAACCAAAGTTTTCTATATCGATAAAGACGGTAATTTGACCGATACTGCCGCTGCTGATGATTTCGGCGAAATTGTTTTCGGCGACCACGGCGAAGTTCAGGTCAAAAAAATCTTGCGTGATGAGAATGGTAATGCTATTGTCCATGACAATGAAACCATGTTTGCTTCATATAACTTCTATGAAAAAATCACTACTGCAAATGAACTTTTGGTTACAGGTTTGGTTAATCGTGCATTTGTTTACTGGCAGATTCAAGGTACAGATACCAGCGGTTTCACTGAAAATAACCAGAATAAATCTGCTTGGTTCGAGGGCGTAAGTTTCCGTTCGTACAATGGTGACGTTGATGGGCCGGTATTTGACGGCAAAGCAATTGTCAGACCCGAAACCGTTGCACTTTACCAAGATGGCAAATTCCGTGTCGATGATTTGACTTGGGATATTTACGAGCGTGAGAAAGTCGATGAAACAGGTGCTCCGATGCTCAAAGAAGATGCAACTCCGAATGCGAAAGATGGTTTGGATGCTTCAGGTACTACCCGTTATGTATTGCAGTACAAGCTTAAGGGCAGTGCAAATACTTGGACAGGAACTCATGTAACATCAGTTGACTTCAGTTCTGCAAAAATTTTCGATGTTGACGAATTTGAGAATGGTGAATATTTGGCAGATAACGGATTTGATTTCGTTTTTGACGAGCAGGGTATTTACGAAGCCAGAGTCGTCGCAGTTGACGCCGCAGGTAATTACGGTATCGTCGGCAAGGGTATTACTGAAGTATTTACCATCGTTGCACAGGATACCAAAGCGGCAACTTTAACTGTCGAAGCCGCAGGTGAAGAATTTGAGGGCGAGGAAGATACCGACAAGGACTTCGTTGCTTCATTCACTTGGAGTGCGATTGATGAAGCCGATGCAAGCAACCTTGCAACCGGAATTGACAGTTATACTATTACTTACACTGAAGTTGTCAAAGAAAGTATGGTCGATGATTATCCTGACTTCAATACTTTCACTATCGTCGGTTATGACGAGGAGGGCAAAATCGCTTGGACTCAGAAAGTTTCAGGTAAATCAAATTCTGCAGGCAGTGTTACTTGGCAATACTCTGTAGATGATACCAAAACTAACCGCTTCATGACTATTACTATCAAAGAGGGTGCAGCTGCAAACTTGAATATCAGCTCTTACTCTATCCATGTAGGTGATTATACTTGGGATAAGGATACAGGCGATTTCTCAATTACCGAGGGTACAGAGAATTTGGCGGCATTGAGCAAGGACAATAACTATACTTTCCAATTGAGTGTCACAGATAAGGTCGGAAATGTTGCTGATTACAAAAAATCATTCAACTGGATTCCAGATTCTTCTGCTCCCGATGACCCCGATGATCCGGGCTTGGATCCTGATGACCCCGACAATCCCGATACCCCGGTTGTCCCGGGCGGCAAAGATACTGTCGCTCCGAGCGGTAAAGTTTTGGGACTTAATGCCGTAGAGGTCAAAGTTACTAAACGTGCAGAAGTTACTGCCGGAAGCGGCTCTTCAAGCGGCGGCGGATCTTCAAATGACGGCTGGTTCGAGAGTATTTTCGGTATCAATAGCGGTTCATCTTCCGGTTCTATCGGTGGTGGAATTACTGGAGGAGACATCTCTTCTGACGGAGAAGGTGTAGAAGTTGAAATTAATAATGGCAGCTCTACTTCAGGCTCAACTACAACTACAACTCCGACTGATCCCGCTAAACTCGGAAAAGCTATCGAGGCGGAAGTAACTTTCAGTTGGACTGATAACTACACAGACGCTTCTGATGTCAGATACATCATGCAAGTAAGTGACAGCGATGCGTTCTTGAACGGCGAAACTTATACTTTCCTCGTTGTCAAATTGTCTGACGGTGATTCTGTGGCAAAGCAGAATGCAGTTTGGGAACTTTACAATAAACTTAAAAACGAGTCTTACCCCGACTTGCGTTTGGTAATGTCGCTTGAAACTAAATCAGAGAACGGCGTCAATACCAATAGTGTCGTATTTGATAATAGCATGCTCGGCGCTCCTGTCGGTTTATTCTCCGGCTTGATTGAGCAGAAATGGCGTGTTACTGCAGTCGATATCGCAGGAAATATGACCGACGGTTGGACAGGTGGAACTCAGGACTTCCACTTCGTTGATATGGAGAAAAAAGAGATTATCACCGATACCGGATTGCCCGCAGTTCCCAATAAAGTTGGTGTAAGTAAAGACTTTGACTCAAAAGAGGGCGTTAATACAGGTGCAATAACTTTGACCTACGACTTTAACCACTTGGGCTTCGGTGTGGATTACTCTACTATCAGTATTAAATCTGCTGATAATTCTGACGGCATGTACAGTGCGACTTATTCTATCGACAGCGTGGTTACTACTTCAAGTGAGGCTAATGCAAACCATTCAACTATTACTGTCAAGAATGCAATTTATGCCGAAGCATGGAGAAGTGAGTATGACGGAGATTATGTTGTTACTGTAACCAATTACGGTGCAAACGGTAAGTACAGCGAATCCGTACAGTACACTTTCACCCAGGATACTGAACGCCCGTTCATTATCGGTGCCGACGGCAAAATCCAATACGTTACTGACAAAAAAGGTCAGATTGCAGTTGATGAAAACGGCAATTTGATTACCGCAGGATATGACAAATCTAATATCCGTGTTCAGACTTTGGAAGTCAAAGGCAAAAAGGCAAGCGTCAGTATCTCTTGGGATATTGCTGATGACCGTACCAGTGAAATCAAAGAGTACATCGTTAAATATCGTGTAGTCGGCAGCCGTGTTTGGAATGAAATCAAAATCAGCCATGAGGACTTTATCAAAAATGATAAGAGAATCATGAATGAATTCAGTTTCGAGAAAGAATACCAAATTCAGGTCGTCGCCGTTGATACAGCAGGTAATAGAACTGCTGAAGCAACCGATAATATCTATCAGATTATGATTGATGACAAAAACGACCTCGATGCTGAAAACGGCATTTACGATTATGATTCTGACATCACTGACGGTGTTGCAGGAGAAGCGCTTGACGCACAATTGGTCGGCGGTCTCTCAAATAATGTCGCCGAACTTGATGTGGACAAAATCCGAATTGTCAAAGATGCAAATGTCGGCGAGATGAAACTTACTGTCAGAAACTTGACTCGTCTCTACGGTAAAGGTAACTCACTTACTTTCACCGTCCGTAATGAACTTACCGGTGCGGTTGTAAAAACTTTCACCGTAACTATTGACGATAAGTCAAGCAAGCCCGAGGGCGTAACTTACAGTATTTTGATGGATAATTACTTCAGTGAAAGTTATATCGTTGAGGTCAAGTCAAATGTTGCTAATACCGTATTGCAGTACGGCTTTGAATACAAGTTCGAAACCTATGCAACTATCGACGAGGCGACTAAAGATAATTCAGTTATCAATAAGGTCGGTCAAGTCGGTATCGGTGAAGAGAATAAGGTTGCTGACGAGTGGGTCGGCTACGGCGATTCATTTGATTACTACACCTTTGATGCAGAGTATGACGGCAAGTACACCTTTACTTTGGAGAAATCTGTTTACAACAATGCTTCAAATGCGAGCTTGAAACTCTATATCTATCAGGTAAAAGCAGGTGCAACAACTTTAACTTCGACCAAGACTGTTACCATGAAGGCCGCTGACCAGTCAGTGGAAATCAAGGACTTGCTCCTTGCTGAAGGTCAGTATTTGATCAAGGTTGAAGCCCCGAACCATACTCAAGGTGCAAATATTCACTATGACTTGTTGATTAATGGTACACAATATGCTCATCAGAATAATGCAGATGATTTCTTTATGAATGACGGCAATATCAATACTCAAACTATGGTACCGCCGATCGATCAGATTGTTGTCGAGGGGGCAGGTCAGAATGTTGCCGCATACGATGCAGCAAGCGGAATTGCTTCAACTTTTGAATATGTCATCGCAGGTGAATATCCGTTTGTTGATGCAAATTCTGACGGAATCATTGACGGAGTCAAAGAGGAATTGACCACTCCTGAATGGGTCGGTTACAACGATATGTATGACTTCAAAGAGATCACCATTGATCAGGCAGGTAATTACACATTCGGTCTCTACAAGGATCTCTATTCAACTGTCGGTAAGAGCGGCAATGACGGTGCAGTTACTATGACACTCTACTCATTGAACAAGGCAACTAATGCATTGACTTCAATCAAGAGTGTTACTGTAGCGGCTAATGCTAAAGATGCTTACGGTTACTTGACAAGCCTGCTTGACAAAGGTACTTATTACCTCGCAGTTTCTGCTCCGAAAGCGGCTTCAGGCGACAGTATTTACTACTTTGTCGGTATGTATGGTGATGTCTATACCAAAGCTGACGGTACCGAGGACTTGAAGTCATTAATGGCGAATAATAAGCAGTTGAACTTTATTGCCCAGAATGAAGAACCCTATTCAGTATTCAATTCTGAAGCACAATACATCGGATTCGGTGAAGCCGATAACTACTGGAGTTTCAGCATGAATGATGCCGCCGATTTGAAAATCGACCTGTATAATCGCTCTTATGATGCGGAAAATGCTTCTGCAATCAGCTTGACCTTGTACAAGTACAATGCGACAGGAACCGGCTTGACCGTAGTTAAAACATTCAGCGTAGCGGCAAATGCTTCAAATGCTAATGCGACTATCGCAAATGTAGCGGCAGGAAACTATGTAATCAAAGTTAATGCAACCAATGCCGCAGTCGGCAAGTCATCAATGTATGACATTTGCTTCACTTTGAATGGCTATACTGATGATCAAACAATCATCGCTCCGAATATGGATGCAAACAGCAACAACAATATTTTCGCTAATGCAAAAGATTTGGCAGTAGGTGCGAAAGGGTCATTCGCAGATAACTTTGATAGCGATTACCTCAACTTCTACAAGTTTGAGACCGGCGACAAGGCGGGCAAGTATTCGCTTCTCTTTGAAAATGCGGAAGGCAAGAATTTGACCTACACCGTTTACTACCTCAAGGACGGTGCGACTGCTCTGACCCAGCTTACTGCGGTAACTGCGAATAAGGCACTTGAAACCTATCTTGATGCCAATACAACCTATTATGTCGGAGTTAATAATGGCAGCAAGTACCAGGGTGCAGATCCGAAGTACACTATCACAGAGGAATTGACTCAGGGTATGGCGCAATATGCAGTTGATAATGATATTGCGGCACTGAAAGAAAATAGCGTTACTTCGCTTGCAGTCGGAAGTGTCAAGGGGGATGCGGATAACTTCGATTCATGGGTCGGTTACGGCGATTTGAATAGCTGGAGAAAACTTGAGATTGCTAATGGCGGTTCATTTAACTTGTCACTTGATAAGAAAAATGATGCAAATTCATTGGCAAGTGCTTTGACTGTAACTCTCTACAAACTCAATGCAAATGGTACAACTTTGACTTCGTACAAGACATTGAGCGTAGCGGCAAATGTTGATACCAAGGTTTTGGAAAATATCTTGCTTGAAGCAGGTGAATACTACGTTAAAGTTACTTCAAGTACCACCAAAGGCTATGCTGAATTTAATGTCAGCATCGACAATAACTTCGTAACTCAAGCTGATGACAATAATATCTATACAAAAGCTGACAAAGCTCCGGCAGGCGATAACTTTGCGGTCACAGGTTGGGTCGGCTACGGTGATGAGTATGATTACTACAATATCTCCGGTGCAGATTTGGCAGCAGGCAAGTATGCAATTAAGGTAAATAGCTCTGACGCAGTTTCAGTTACCTTGTACGCACTCAACACTGCAACCGGTGCTTT
>JAFTJQ010000013.1 GCA_017456285.1 Lentisphaeria bacterium | reverse complement strand
GATTTTAGAACGGTCACAGATGGAGATAGTTATGACGAATATCCATCATATTCCGAAAGTGATGACGGTATAATTTTATTCTCATCAAAGGGCGTTGGAAGAGATTACAACGGAAATTTTGTAGAATATTCCCCTTCTTCAGTTTATAGATATAACGTTTATGCTGAAGAAGTTGAAGAATTGTTTTTAAGCGAAAATTATTCTTATATTAAACCAAAGCAAAACAGTAGCGGTGAAATTTTTGCCATATTGCTGCATAATTCCATTAATCACTGGTGCATTATGCCCTTCGCCATTGACATACCAGATTTCATAACGCTGGTCACTAAAGTTTTTAGTACCATACCGCATAGTTCCAACATCAATTACAAATGGTTTCCCCTGATAATAAATTGAGAAGTGTCCCAAATCATTATGGTTATGAGATTCATCGTTATTACCGCCTTTTAAATTGACAAGGAAGTTATTGTTTTCTCCTGCCATAACAAAATTTGGTGCGAAGTAATCAAGTCGCTTTTCATTTACCGACGATTGATTTACGCCTGATTTTTTATCAGAAATTTGCATTAAATGAAGGTATGGATTATTTGAAACATTCTCAAGTAATTGTTTTTCATCTATTAAATCCGCATATTTATCGGCAGCCGCAAGCAATCTTGCTGAATTACATGCCTCGCCATAACGGCGGAATAAATGTACTGGTACTTCATAATAAGCCGATGCATCAGCAAAAGAGGCACAGAGATTGTCATTCACTAATAATTTCAATGGAAATTCTGCAATATTTTTAAATTTTTGAGTTTGAGTTAAACTCTTAATGGAATCAGTGCGAATTTTATTAATTATCTCAATATAACTCAAAAAATTCCCTGCGCTAACCACCCAATAAGTAGCACCTTCTTCACAGTAACCATTATCTGGAAAAAAGTTATAGTATTTTGAAATATTTATATTAAGTTTTCGGATAAGTTTTTCCAAATCCGCCGGAGGCAATTGGAGTGTTACAGCGGCACAGAGCAAACTTGCACTGCACCATGGTGTCCAGTTATTCAAAAAAGTATTATTGGCAGGATCACCCCACCAATGCAACTTGTCATTTGCATCATCAAGGTAAAAATAGATAGATTTTTCGAGAGTTTTTTCTCTCACATAATCAACAAACCCAGAAGAAAATTCTCTTAAAGGTTTGTCTAATATTGCTAAAACAATTCCAATCTCGCTTGCAGTAGCACTACCAAAGAGGTCACAGCGACTCTTTGTTTCAATTGAAACCATAATATCATTAGGAGAATAGGCAGCATGAGCATAAACACACCAAAATTCCTCTTGGATAATCGCACCTAAATACTCAATAATTTTAGGAAGATATTTTTTTGTGTCATTGGAAATAGCACACGCAACAGTCAAAATCATTAAATTATTTCGTCTATTGAAGTATGGAGTTTCATATTTTCTGCGATCTCCTGTTTTTGCTGTAGCCAAGTAATCATACAGACTCAAATTTACAATTTCTTCATTTAAAATTTTATCAGCTTGAGCAATTATAATTTTCTTGAATTTTGGATTAATATTTTCATAAAATTGGCGTTCATCAATGGAAGGGACTATTACTCTATTGTAATTACCATTTCTGATTGCGCTAAAAAAATTATCTCCCAGAATATCATTAAACCTAATTCCTTCACCCAAAAGAATATTTGCCTGAGCGAGTAATAAAAACAAAAAAAATTGTATGATTTTACGCATATAAAAAATGTTCTCCTCTAAATTTAACTCCCTTATGCACAAAGCAAAGGGAGTTATTTTTTTGTATAATTTTACGGATTAATGGTAGTCGCCGCTGATGCCATCATGTAGTTGATAACCAAGGTATTTCTTGCACGACCTGCGGTATCAGTTGCACTGCCAACTGCGGTGATACCTGCTTTGTCAAAGTTTTGAACTTTTTTGTGACTTCCATCAGCTTGGATGCTATTTAAAACAACATCTTTAACAGTTGATGCACCGTGATTATTGATTAATGGGTCATCCATAATCAATGGAACATGATAGACAACTTTAGTCCAGTTAGAATATTTATCCAATTTGCTCATCGGAGCACCGACGAAAGAGTTGCGGGCTGTTTCATCAGGAACTTGCAAGCTAAATGGAGTAACAAATCCGCCGGTGGTTTTGAAACCTTCATAGCGACCGTCATTATTTTCATTACACTGGAAAGTACGATAAGTTGACTCATCTTCTACACTGTAAGGACTTGCAGGACATTTAACTGATTTATTTTTTAAATCGTCCATATTCTGATAAAGTTTGGTGTAAAGGTGAATTGAACCACCTCTTGCAAAAGGAGTATTATCAGTAGTAGTAATATAGTAGTCATCATTATCCATAGTATATTGGGTAATGGATAACCCAAGTTGTTTCAAATTGTTAACACAAGCGATGTCGCGAGCTTTAGCTCTTGCTTTGTTAAGTGCCGGGAGCAACATTCCTGCCAAAATTGCAATAATAGCAATTACAACCAAAAGTTCAATCAAAGTAAATTGAAATTTTTTCATTTTTTTAATACCTTTTTTGTTAATTTATTACTTTTTTTTATTTCTTTGAAGCCTATCAAAAAAATACCGAATTTTTATTTGTGATTTTTCCTGTTACCTCCTTGTTGTTATTTGTTTTCAGGTTAAAAACCTTTTATGCAAAGGTTGTCGATTAAACCTGTATAGTTATCTGCTTTCCAATAACCTCCACCCAAGTGAACTAAACCGCTTCCGTAAGTTCTTAATGGGAGAAGCTTAAATTTCTGACTTGCTTTGCCGTTAATAAAAATCTGCATGTACTCAGCATCAGCAACAATTTTGATATTATTCCATTCATTGACTTTGATTTTTTCAGTTGAAATGAAATTTTCTCCAGTGTTTTGTGTGCTCTCACCAACTCCGTGACTGCGGATAACTTCAATCGTGCCGTCGGGCATGAGATTCATAGAAAAACCGTCATATCTGCCATCTTTGTGGATAAGAGTTTGCCGTTTTGCTCCGCCGACAGAGTTTGGCTTGATGTCGAAACTTATTGTGCCGAAGCCGCTTAAATTCCAGTGGCGGCGAGGAAGCATGATTTTTCCCTTGCCGGTAAATTTCAAAGACTTGCCGTATTCAGAGTTGTCTGCAATGAACATATCAGATTTTAGTCCGCCAATTGAGTATTCTCCAAGAGAATCTGCTCCATTATCTTCAAATTTCCATAAACTTGCCCGTTCAATAAGTTTAGATACCTCGGCAGTAACTACTGAATCTTTCTGCACAGGGATTTGGGATTTTGGAGTTAAAAATTCATTTACACCGATAAAGGCTATTCCGCCATGCCCCGCAGTTGTTTCCATATTTACCGCAGTGCGGAGAATTTTTGTCTTTACAGTCGGATTACCATTAGCAAATGGATATATCGCCGGAGTTAAATGAACTTTGCCGTCAGTTGTTTCGTAACGAACAAAATAGGAATCGCTCTCGCGGACATCACGATTAAAGACATTAAGTGATAATTTACCCTCGGCAATATTGATCGGCTCATCATTCAGCATGGTCATCTCCTGTTTGGCATTCCAACTTGCAATGCCGTCATGAATTGAACGCTTTTGAATTAAATCAAGTGCAGAAAATTGGAAAGTTTGACCCTTCTCATACGCAACTATGATTACCATATCTTTTTTGCCGATAAAAGTTATACCATGTTCGCCACGCCATCTGGTCATGATTTTATCGGGAGTCCAACTGTAGTGCGGACGCTGATTATTGGATTCACTTTTTTTGACAGAACGTAGAACTTTGCCATTCTCAACGGTGATAACGGCATCCAAGTGCGGTTTCCACATTTGAGTGGTTAAAATTACCTCATCAGACTTGTAATCAGGATTGAATACTGCAATTGGAGAATCATTTTTGAATAAAACAATACGGTCAAATTTGGTGTCGTGCTTAAAAGAAATTTCCGCAGTTAAAATATTATCATTCTGCTTGATAGACAAACTATTGTCAAAATTTTCAAGCATGCCATTGACCGGTAAATTAATCGTAGTTGCATTTTCTAAGTATGAAGAGACAAATCTAATCGCAGGGAATTGAACTTTGCGACTATAATTTTCTGATTTGACGGTAATTTCAGGAATTAAATATGGAGAATAAGCAAACTTTTCACTTGCAAAAAGCCATTCGACAAATCCGAGTTTATTGCCTGTAACTTTTTTTGGTGCTAATGCTGCAACTTTTTTGCCGTTAAAGTTAATTAAAGAACCGGAAATTGTAACTTCCTTGCATTTTGATGGGAGATTGCATGCTTCAATCCGCAATATTGTGCCTGGGAGTTCTTCTCTATGGTATGCAAGCAGAACTTCAGGGGTATTTTTTACAATTTCTTTACCTTTTAAATAACTATTATAATATTTAAGTGTTTCAGTAATACCGAAAGTATATGCTCTCTCCAAAAGTGCGGTTTCCATTAAGTCATTCCATGTGGTTACATGTATCCACTTGGCGTTTTGCTTTTTGGCTGCTTTGATTGTGGCATAGAATGCGTCAAATCCGCGGAATGGATTATAGAAGTCATTACTGAACTTCCATGCTCCATAGTATCCCGGATGAATAGTTGCGACATAGAGTTTATTATTTTTTTTGCACCAGTCATTTAAAATTTTATTTGTCTCATTCGGGTGCTGATCTGCATGGGCAGGAGAATCAAAAAAGTAAATTGAATCAACTACATCTTTGTACGCATCATATAACTTGGTATCGGCTTTCTGTCCGGGGCGTGGGGCGAGATTTGCCATCAGGAAAATATTGTAACCTTTTGCCTTGATCAATTCACGAGCCTTTGCCCAATCGGCAGCACTTAATCTTCTAAATTGATAGGTGCAGACGACATATTTGCCGTTATATTTAGGATAGTTCGGGTGGTCGCCGAATTGTTTTAACATTTTCGGGACATATTCGCCCAGATATTCAGGGGTGAAAGGTCCGTCAAGGCAGATTCCGACTTGAAATGGAGTACCCTCTGCCGCTTTCAAATAAGCCGGCATTGTCCAAGCCCAACTGAATTCTCTTTTTGCCCGCACTTCTGCACCGATGTCAATGAAAAAGCCGTCAATGCCCTTGTCAAGTGCATTCAAAATATCCTCACGCATGGTAATATCTCTTGAATCAGGAGTGTTTTTTGCCCGATGAAGCGGATAATTATAGTACCAATCGGTAAATAGTGAGTTGTCTGTTGCTTGAAACCATGGGGTAATATGTGCCCAAATCATTGTCGGTGAATTTGCAGTTTCTGCGGCAAATAATTGATTTACTTGCATTAGCATCAAGGCAATTAGAGTAATGGTGAAAAGGTATGTTTTTTTCATTTTAATTTTGTCTTTCTATTGTTGGAAGTTGTTGATTTTTTATCAATTAAAATCGGGGGAATCCTTTTGATTCCGCATTTACCACTTGCAAAAAATTGTTCAATACTTTTGATAGTTACATCAATGGTTTTTTCAAAATCAAATGATATAGTTGACAAATTAAATTTCTCATCGTTACCGATGTATTCTCCGCCCCAGCCGAGCAGACTTACATCCTGCGGAATTTTGATGTTGTAATTTTTCAGGGCTTCGGCAATCATCAGTGCCGAGGTGTCGCCCAAAGCAAAGCAGGCAGTAAAATTAACCGAATTTTCAGCAAGATATTTATTCATAAAATCCAGAGTCATGCCAGCAGAAGAGAAACCTGATTTGATTTTGCAGTCAATAATGACGGGTTTGATATTGTAAAGTTTCAGATAATCTAAAAAACCGTAAATGCGTTCTCGGTGCGAGAAAAGCCTCGGTTCTGACAGAACTAAGGCAATTTGAGTATGATTCAAGTTTATGAAGTGTTGTGCCGCTAACATGCCAGTCATGTACGGAAGTGAATCAATCGCATTAATATTTTTTATATTGATAGAACTTGAAAAAAAGATAGTTTTTTGAGTTAATTCTCCCATACATTCAAAAACATCAAAACTGAAATCTTCCATATCAAATAAAATTAAATCAGCATTGCTGTCTTTGAGTTTTTCAATAAATGTTTTGATCGGCCCCGGAGCATATCGCATCTCAATAAAAGTATAATTCGGTCTATTTGAATAATATTCGGATAGTTTATCTCCGAAATATTTTATATGCTCACAAGCCCAGTCAATGTGTGCAAAAATAATTTTTTTATGAGTTTTAGTAGTTTTCAAATTTGAAAACATCCCCACTCGTTCTTGAACTTTAATTACTTTTTCATCTCGCAGTTTTTGCAGAGTTTTATTCAAAACCTGTCTGGAGCAATCGTATTTTTGCAATAACTCTCTATACGACGGAAGTTGTTTGCCGAATTTCATAAGGATGATTTCGTCGTATAATTTTTTATAAAGGCATTCGATTTCTTTTTCAATTTGTTTAGGCATTATTTGCATGCTCCTGTTTTTTGTTCTAATAGTATTATATCGATGTTGTACAGAAAAGACAATAGTTGTACAATATAAAAAATAAAATAACACACATAAAAAAGTTTTCAACTTCAAAATAGCGGTTTTATTTTGTACAAATATTGTTTTTCTTGTGAAAAAATGATATTTTATTTTGTTTGAATAATATATATGCAGAGAATGGGAGATTCTATATTATGAATGAAAAATTTTTAGAAAAATTTTCTCAAGCTGATGCCGCAATTGGAATAGTTCCTTTTTGGGGGTGGAGTGGTGAACTTGATTTTGCAGAATTAGCTCGTCAAATCGGAGTTTTCCGCGAGATGGGGTTTAAGGGATTTTTTATACATTCACGAGTCGGCTTAAATGAACCCTATTTGCAAAAAGAGTTTTTTGATTATGTTAAATTCTGTGTCAAAGAGGCAGAAAAAAATAATTTGGAAGTTTGGATTTATGATGAAGACCGCTGGCCATCCGGAACTGCAGGAGGAATTGTCAGCCGTAATGATAAATTCAAAATGAAAGCGATGTTTCTTGAAAATATTGAAAAGATTCCGACTACGCTTGCAAGTGAAAAAATTTTAGGCTTTTTTGCCGTGAAATTTACTGAAGGTAAAAAAGATATAATAAGTTACCGCCGAATTGCAGATAAGAAAAATGCTAATTTGGACGCAGATGAGGAGTTGCTTGTCGGTTATTGGGATTATATGATAAAAAGAGATTGGTTTAATGGCGAAACCTATCTTGATACGATGAATAAAGAAGCAGTTGCCAAGTTTATTCAAGTTACCCATGAGGCGTATAAATCAAATATCGGCGAAGAATTCGGAAAGCGTGTAAAAGGTATTTTTACCGATGAAATGGGTTATAGTGTTACAGAGATCGGTTGCGGTGTGCCGTATACTGAAAATTTGCCGAAACTTTTTTATGAGAAATATTGTTATGATATTATTGATTTTCTGCCGGAACTTTTTTATTCCTGTAACTATCAAGTCAAAAAAAGTCGTTATGATTTTTATAATTTTGTTACCGAACTTTTTGTTAATGCGACATCGAAGCAGATGGGCGAATGGTGTGAACTTAATAATTTGCCTCTGATGGGGCATATTTTTAATGAAGATACTTTGGCATTGCAATATTGCTTCAATGGTTCGGCAATGCGATTTTATGAATACATGCAGATACCGGGTGTTGATGTGCTTACGGAGCATTGGAATGTATTTATGACGGTTAAGCAGTGTGTTTCGGTGGCTAATCAATTAGGACGCAAGGTGCGGTTGAGTGAAGTTTTTGCCTGCACAGGCTGGGATTTTTCACTAATAAGTCACAAAGCAATTATTGATTGGCAGTATATGCTCGGAATTAACTTTTTTGTGCCGCACCTTGCTTGGTATACTATGAAAGGCGAGGGGAAAAGGGATTATCCTGCAAGTATCTCATTTCAATCACCGTGGTATAAAAAATATCGAATCATAACTGATTACTTTGCCAGGCTCTATCTATTAACTGAAAAAACTCAGGATGTCAGAGATATATTATTTATCCACCCGATTGAGAGTTTTTGGAGTTGTGTCGGGCGTAATGAAGCGTTTTTAACTGATTGCTTTGCCAAATTGCACGACAAAGAGGCGGATTTTATGCGAATTTCCAATGAATTATTGGAGTCGCATTTGGACTATGACTATGGTGATGAAGATATTATTAGCCGTTATGGTCAGGTAAATAATAATAAGTTATCAGTTGGTGAAGCCGATTACAAAGTGGTTTTAATTCCTGAAATGGCAACTATCAGAAGTTCGGTTTTAAAACTTTTAGCAAAATTCGTATCAAATGGCGGAAAGGTTTTTTATTTCGGAACTATTCCTGAATTTGCAGACGGTGAAAAGTCTGAATTGCCGAAACAAATTTATGCAAATTTTGAGCCGGTCGACAACGAAAATTATCGTGATGAACTTTCAAAAGTTTGCCGTAGAGTGTCGCTGAAAAACGGTGATAATGAAGAGATTGAAAAGTTGATTTATCGTTTGAATATCGGTGAAAATTGCATGATTCTTTCAATTAATAACTTCGGATGCAGATTCAGCAAAAATATATTTGCCGAAAAACGTGTTTCAGATCGTAATGAATCATGCCCTTATGTCAAAATTGAACTTGATTGTACAATTAATGGTGAGGTCTATGAGTTTAATGCAGGTGATGGCACTATCAAAAAAATTCCTTTTGAACGTAAGGAGAATAAGTATATTATTGAATCCGCTTTTGAAGCATTGGAGTCCAAAACTTTTGTAGTAACCGAAAATAAGTTGCCGATTGCAGAATGTGAAAATAATAAAATTGATGATAGTTCAGTTAAATATTCAATTGTTGATTCTTGGGATTATCGGTTGGATGACTTTAATGTATTGGTTTTGGATCACGCTAAATTGACGGTGGAGGATAAGGTTGTTGATGACTGTATGTACATATTGGATGTCGATGATCTGCTCCGAGATAAAATCGGCATTCAAAAGCGTAAAGATTCCATGCTACAGCCTTATTTCAAAAAACAGAAGCACGATAAAGCAGATAAGAGAATAGATTTTGAATTGGAATATAGTTTTAGTTGTCTATTGCCGCAATCAGAGGAGTTGCTGTTGGGAATTGAAAGTCCGGAGAGATTTAAAATTTTTTTGAACGAAGTTAGAATAAGTAATGATAGCTGTTGTTGGTGGGTAGATCCTGCAATTTCCTGTATTAAATTGCCAAAGGAGAACTTAAAATACGGTAAAAATATTTTTACCGTAAAAGGCGAGTATGATTCCTCGTTTGCTGGATTGGAGAGTTTGTATGTGCTTGGCAAGTTCGGAGTTAAATCCGATGTTATCGTGCCTATGGCGGAGAAATTGGTCGGGGGCAGTATTACCGAGCAGTTGCTACCGTATTATTCAGGCAATGTGATTTATCAAACTGAAATTGCCCCATTGAAGTGCGGTAAAAAATTATATATGCAGCTTCCGAAATGGAATGGTGCGGCTTTGGGAGCAGTTATAAATGACGGGAAAGAGCTTGATTTAACCTTTTATAAAGGGGCAATCGACATAACTCCATACCTAAAAAATGCAACTACTAATAGTATTAAAATTATTCTCTACGGTCATAGGAGAAATGGATTCGGACCATTTTATTTGAAAATAAAAAAATTGGTTTGGACTGATTGTGCCGCATTTAGAAAACAGGAAACTCAAAAGCGTAATTTAGTGCCGTTAGGGTTAATAGAAGCGGTGAAATTTTTTGAACTTTAGTAAAACTTGCCTGACGTCGGGGAATTTTTGCTTCGGCGACACGCTGGGTGTATGGACGCATGGAAGCGTCCATGCATTCAAATACAATTCTCAATTTTATCGTATATTCGTGAAAATTTTCGAAAAATATTGTTTTATTATTTGCTTTTTGAATAAAGTTATGCTATACTAACAACGTGAATTGTAATTAATATATTGAAAAATCAATAACGAAAGCAGGTACTTTATGGATTTGGCAATTCAATGGTTTATTTTTACTTTGGTCTCAAATGAATTAACTACAGTGGATTACTGTGTTGATTTGTATCAGTCTATGGATAATCCGTCATTAGAAGACTACGCCCAGAGAATGCTTGACTTGCTTGCCTCTCAGATGGAGGAGGAGGTTGTTGATGATTTGATGAATCAGATGCAGGCAATTTTGGATTTTGCCTCGGAGCAGGCTAATGGTGGAATGAGTCCGGAAATTTTTGTCGGTACTCCATTTGAAATTGCAGGAGAAGTGACTGCTCCTGACATTAATAATGAGGCGGAGGAAATTGTAAATACCAGTGTGGAGATTCCCCCTTTTGATAATATTTTGAATCAAAGCGATACCGAATTAAAGAAATTCATGGAGTTTTTATTAACAACTTTGCGTAATTACGGTGCCAGTGATTTGCATATATCTGCCATGTCTAAACCTTTTGTGCGGAGAAATTTGCAAATTGAGCGAATCAGTGAAAAGGTTTTAACTCCGGAAGAAGCAAAAAGATTGAATTACTCAATTTTGAATGAGGAGCAGAAAAATATTTTTGAAGAGCGTCAGGACTATAACTTCGCTTTGGAAATCGGCAAAAATCGTTTCCGTGTTGCTTTAATGCAGCATAAAGACGGAGTTGCCGGTTCATACCGAATTGTCCCAGACCATATTTGTTCGCTTGCTGAACTCGGTTTTCTCCCTAACAGCGTATCGACCATTGAGCGTATGCTTGATTACAATAATGGTTTAGTATTGGTTACAGGTCCGATCGGCGGCGGCAAAACCACCACTCTCGGTGCGATGATTGATATTTTGAATACCAAACGCGAAGACCATATTATTACGGTTGAAGACCCGATTGAAATTTTGCAATTATCTAAAAACTGTCAGGTGAATCAACGGCAAATCGGAACTCATACCAAATCGTATCACTCCGCTTTGAAAGCCGCTTTGCGTGAAGACCCGGACGTAATTGTTATCGGTGAAATGCACGATTTGGAGACAATTGAAAATGCGATTACTGCTTCCGAGACCGGACACTTGGTAATCGGAACTCTCCATACCAGCGATGCAGGAAGTACTTTGAATCGTATTTTGGATGTTTTCCCCTCAACACAGCAACCGCAAATTCGTGCGATGGTCGCAGGTTCATTGCGTGGAATTATCTGTCAACGCTTGATTCCGGGGAGTGATGGAAATTTGACTTTGGCTTACGAGATTATGACCAATACCTCATCAATCAGCAGCTTGATCGGTGATGGCAAAACTCACCAGCTTAAGCAGACTATGCAAATCGGCAGCAAGTCGGGTATGTGTACGCTTGACCAGTGTTTGCTGGATAAATTCAAACTCGGAGCAATCACTTACGAAACAGCTCTCTCGCTGATGACTGACCCGTCGATTATCACTCAAACAAAACAGCATTTTGCTATGCTTGAGGCAAGAAAGTTGGCGTCTGAATAATTAAATAGAAAATTGTATAAGGATTGAAAAATGTCAAAATTTATTGTGTTTTTAATTGTTTTTATCGGCGTGGTTTCGACTCAATTAATGGGCGGAACTTTGATTTACAAAGTAAATAAAAATGAAGAGAAAATTATATCTGATATTTCCATTTTGTCAATCGACCGCAAACAAGTGGTCTTGAAAGTCGGTAACGGTATTGAAAGAATCGCTTTAACCGATTTGGTCAAGTATTATGACACCAATATCAAAATCGGAAGTGCATTTGATGACGGCAGCAGTCAATATGACGTGCAGATTCGCGGCTTAAAAAAACCTGCGTCCAGAACCGGTTATGCAGGTTCACAGAAAAATCGAACCGTTTCGGTAATTGATTTGGAGTACGATATAAGTATCAAAAATAATAGCGGTAATCAGTCACGAAAAGCGATTAAACAACCATATTTTTATCTCTATGTTTTAACGACGGATGAAAATAATAAGCGAAAGGTTTTTGTCTATCACTATCCCGATGCCGCCAAGTGTAATTTCAAAAATTATGACGAGGCGTTGATGATGGAGAAAGTTCTCTCCAGCGAGAGAGAATCCATGTTTCTTGAGCATGGGAAGTGGCAATCTAATGCGAATTTGAGTTGGCAGAGTATTAAATTCAAAATGGATGGTATCAAAGAGAGAAAAATTATTGCTACTTATCTGATTGTGTGGGGCAAGGATCGAATCATTTGCGAAGAGGGTGAAATTTGGGATCCGACCTACTCAATTCATCCTGATTGGTATGCTCGTCCTACCCATTAAGATTTGAAATAAGTTAAAGTTTAATTCCGAAATTTTTTCTGAATTCAGTCGGAGTTTGATTGGTTTCCCGTTTGAAAAATCGACTGAAATAGTATTCATTCTGAAAATTAAGAATTTGGGCAATCTCTTTAACCTTTAATGACGGATCCCGTAATAGTTTAGAGGCTCTCGCCGCTATCGAATGATCCAAATAGCGTTTAATTGTTATTCCATTGTGTTTAGAGAATGACCTGGAAAGGGTGTCCGGTGACATTTTTGCAATTTTTGCCAAATCTGCAATCGTTGTTTGAGCATCAGCATAATTACGGAAAAAAGCAAATAACTCTTTATTATGCAAGTTTTTTTCGTGTTCCAAACTGGTTAATTCAGGCAGATAATTAACAATTTTTTGCATAAGAAGATATTTTAGTCGAATAACATTTGCAGGATCTTGTGGATTGGAGAAGATTTTTTTTACTTCATCTATCCATTCATGAGAATCCGTTTCTTCTATCATCAAGTCGGAATTAAAGAAAAATTCTTCGCCAGTCGGGGCGATTGTATCAAAATGGAATGAGAAAAAATGAGTCCCCTTTTCAAAATGGCATGATAATTCTACTGCAGAACCAATAAAATAGGTACTCCCAGTTTGCAAATAAAACCTTTTCCCGGTTGTAACTTGTTCGATATAAGAGTTTCCATTAGACTCAAAAACTACAAATAATCTATTAAAAGAAAAAGTATTTGTACACTCACAGAAAAAATTTACTTCAGCACATTCATGCATTTCCAAACTGAGTAAATTCATCTTTTTTATCAATTCAATATAGTCTTTTTTTTCCCAGAATTTAAGCATTTTCAATTCCTTATTTTGCCAGTTTTACTTTGATATAATTTATATTGTTTTTTTATAAATACAAATATAAAACACATAAAAAGACAATAAAAATATTTAAAAAAATATAAAAATCCCTGAAAAGTACAATTTATTCCCTTTTTTTGTATTGTGATTCAAATTTTTATATGCTAAATTATTAATGACAAAAGAGAAATTACGAACTAATACATTTTTTCATATAATGTAAATATTGCTTGAAAAAATGCGAATATAGAGGGGAAATTATGCTTTACAAAAAAAATAAAACTGCGGCAATCTCATTCCCGTTAGGAGGTATTGGGGCTGGCTGTATCGGACTTGCAGGTAATGGCTCATTGATAGACTGGGAAATTTTTAATCGCCCATCTAAATGCAGTAGAAATGGAATTTCTCACTTCTGCATAAGAACGGAAGAGGATAATACGGTTACAGGTATACGAATTGTGAATGGGGATTTACCGGGAGATTATATTGGCGGCACAACCGAAAAAGATTCTTTTCATGGTTTCGGTTTGGGGGTATCGGAGAAAACTTTTGCGAACTGGCCACACTTCCCTAAACATGAATTTAAAGGTGAATATCCAGTAGCAGAAATTAAATTTGAAGACAAAAAATTTCCGCTTCAATGCAGCTTAACTGCTTGGAGTGTAATGATTCCCGGCGAAAGCTTAAATTCTTCTTTGCCTGCGGCTTTCTTTGAAATTTCGGCAGAAAATACTACCGACAGAGTTATTGACTGTACTGTAATCGGAGTGCTTGCCAACCCATGGGAAAAACTTAATACTTGTCGCTACAATCAGGTTAAAGGAAACCAATTAACTGCTTATTCCGGAGATGGAATCGGTGATGTCACTTTAACTCTCGATGAAAAATTGGAAAATATATCTTATCAAACTAATTTTTATCGCGGTGCATGGCAAGATTATCAGGAGATGTATTACTATGACTTAATGAAAGGCGGTCGTTTTCAGGAGCGTTGTTATACAGAACCGCCAAAGAAAAAAGACTGGGAACCTGGATTATTAGCGGCTCATTTTCGCTTAAATCCGGGAGAATCTCACAAAACTTGCTTTGTTATTTCATGGAATGTACCAATTTTTGAAAAATATTGGCACTATGAAAAAGATACTCGTTATCAAGAAGCAGGATTGGCTTTAAGTTGGAAAAATTATTATGCAACAATTTGGGAAGATTCCCGTTTTTCAGGAAAATTTGCGTTGGAAAATTATAGTTCTCTTCGTGAAAAAACTTTCAAATTCCGTGATGCACTCTTTTTCGGTAATTTACCTGACAGTATCAAAGATGCAATTTCAAGTTGTATTTCTGTTTTAAAATCTCCGACCTGTTTAAGATTGGAAGATGGGACTTTCTATGGTTGGGAAGGTGTTTTGAGTGATATGGGTTCATGTGAAGGCTCTTGTTCTCATGTTTGGGGGTATCAACAGGCATTGCCGTTTCTTTTTCCTGATTTAGAGCGTTCTATGCGTGAATCGCATTTGAAATACAGTGTCGATGAGCATGGTGGCAGCCATTTTAGATTGCAGCTTCCTCTGGGGGTTCAAGCAAATTTAGAAGACTTCCGCCCGTGTGCAGATGGTCAATTCGGCGATATAATGAAAATTTACCGAGATTGGAAAATTTCAGGGGATGATGATTATATCCGCCGCCATTGGGAAACGATTAAAAAAACTGTGGAATATGCTTGGAGTGAACATAATCCTGATAAATGGGATACGGCAAAGAGTGGAGTTTTAACTGGTCGCCAGCATCATACTTTGGATATGGAGCTTTTCGGAGCTAATGCCTGGTTGAGCGGACATTATTTAGGAGCATTAGATGCCGCAAGCAGAATTGCCGATTTTATGGGAGATGATGATTTTGCAAATCTTTGTCGCAAAATCAGAGAAAAAGGAATTAAAGAGGTCAATGACACACTATTTAACGGAGAATATTTTTGTCAAAATATTGATATTACTGACCGTTCAATATTAGAAAATTTTGCAAATACTGAAAATTATTGGAATAGCGAAAGTTGTGAAATAAAGTATCAGATTGCTGACGGATGCGGAATTGATGCTCCGTTGCCACAATTATATGCAACACTTTATGGGTTGGATCAGATTTTTGAAAAAGATAAACTCCATAGCACTTTGCAATCCATTTATAAATATAATTTTAAAAACATGCGGAATGTTATGAATTTTTGGCGAATTTTTTCCCTTAATGATGAAAAAGGCGTTGTTATTTGCACTTGGCCAAGAGGAAAACGCCCTGCAATTCCGATTACTTATAGTACTGAAACCATGACCGGGTTTGAATATGCTTATGCGGTTCAACTGATTGCAGAAGGTTTTATTGATCAAGGATTTAAAGTAATTTCTGCAATTCGAGACCGCTTTGACGGCGGCAAACGCAATCCGTGGAATGAGTTTGAATGCGGAAGTAATTACGCAAGAAGCATGGCGGCTTATGGAGTGCTTCCTGCAATCAGCGGTTTCCGTTATGACTGTAAAGCAGGGCTGCTTGGATTTATTCCAAAACTTGAAAAATTATCCTGTTTTTGGGCATTAGGTGATGTTTGGGGAACATTTTCACAAAACGAAAATGATATTGAAATAAAATTCCTTCATGGAGAATTTGAACTTAATGAGTTAATTCTTGCAAAAAAAATAACTCAAATGAAACTTAACGGCGAAAAAGTATCTTTGCCTCTCAAGATAAAAGACGGAGATATTTTAACTGCAAAAATTAAGTAAGGGGTTTGATTATGGCAATTTGGGATAATAATAATTATTACATTGGTTGTAATTACTGGGCATCTCACGCCGGAATTAAAATGTGGCAGAATTGGGATGCTGATTCGATAGTTAAAGATTTGGATTTATTGGCAGAATACGGCATGAATCTCTTGCGGATTTTTCCGCTTTGGTCAGATTTTCAGCCATTGGGGCGAGTCTATGGGTGGAGTGGAACGCAGAGAGATTTTATGCAAAATAATCAACCGTTGCAAAATCAAGCCGCACTTGATGAAACGATGATGGAAAGATTTACATTTCTCTGTCAAGAAGCCGATAAAAGATGTATTAAAATTTTAGTTTCTCTCATTACGGGCTGGATGAGTGGCAGACTTTTTGTTCCGCCGGCATTGGAGGGAAAATCTCTGCTTACTGATGCAGAATCTCTCCGTTGGCAGGTACGCTATGTAAGAGCATTTGTGGGAAAAATGCGTGCTGAACAGGCAATTATTGGCTGGGATTTGGGTAATGAGTGTAATTGTTTGGGATTTGTTAAAGACAATGCAGAGGCGTGGAATTGGATGAATAATATTGTTTCTGCAATCAGATTGGAAGATACCAGTCGCCCTGTTATTTCCGGAATGCATGGACTCTCAAGCAACAAGTTTGCTAACTGGAATTTGCAAGATCAAAGGGAGTTATTAGATATGGTAACAACTCATCCCTATCCATTATTTACTGATTGCTGTAATATCGGTGAATTTAATAATTTTCATAGTGAACTCCATTCAAGTGCTGAATCTTTATTTTATGAGGGAATAAGCAACAAGCCTTGTTTGGTCGAGGAAGCAGGTTCATTAGGACCATTGGTTGCATCAGAGGAGCGTGATGCAGCTAATATGCGTACAGCATTGTATTCTTGTTGGGCAAATGGTATGACTGGATATTTGAGGTGGTGTGCTTTTGATCAGGATAAATTGGATTATCCTCCATATGAACACTTGGCAATGGAGAGGGAATTAGGACTTTTTAACTCTGACCGCACTCCCAAAGCAACTGCAAAAGTAATGAAAGAATTTTCACAATTCTTAAAAAAATATAATGGGAAACTTCCATCTCGCCGCATTGACGCGGTATGTTTAGTTTCAGAAAGAGAAGACGCTTGGAAAGAGGCATTCGGAGCATTTTTGTTATCCCGTCAGGCAAATTTTGATGTAACTTTTTCTGGGGCGGAACACGAATTACCGGAATCTGAAAGGTATATTTTGAATGTGGTCGGCAATGAGCCAATTAGCAGAAGTCGTTATTTGGCATTACTTGAAAAAGTTAAAAACGGAGCTAAATTACTTATCACGATGTCAGGAGAGTCAATTTTATCTCCTTTCGAAACAATTTCAGGGGTAAAACTTGATGCCCGCTATCAAAAAAATGGGAGTAATCGAGTTAAGTTTAAAGAGAAAGAAATTATTTGCAATTATAATGTCCTCTCTATTGCCAAAGCAGGACAAGCAAATATAATTACTGAAGATGAAAATGGTAATTTGATGATGTCTGTTTATCCTTATGGCAAAGGGGAAGTTTATTTTGTCAATTCGGCGATTGAGCGTCAGGAAGCAGAAACCGGCAGTGATAATTTTGATAATCCGCTTTATCTATTTTATGAAGAATTTGCAATTCGCAGCGGAATCAAAAGAAATATTTCAATAAATTCTAAATCTGTCGGTATTACAGAACATATTTTAGAAGATGGGCAAATACTGGCGTTATTAATTAATTATGCCCCTCATGAAATTACTGCTGAAGTAAGCTGCAATGGCAAAATTACCGAAGTGCAAGGTGGAATATTGCAGAATAAAGAGTTAACTATTTCAGCAAATAATGCAGCAACAATTATTATCAACCTTAGATAAAAAAAGGGTAATTATATGGAAATAAAAGATATTGCAAATATTGACAGTAATTTTAAAACAACAATAGTTGATAATAGAGAAGTTATTTATCATGATGCCTTGCAAACTCCTTTTGAATTCGAGGGACTTGCATGGGGTAATTCCCAGTATTATCGTTTACCGAAACATTTTACCAAAGACGATATAAATGAAGGTGCATTAGAATTGGCACATCAGACAGCAGGATGTTGTGTTAGATTTAAAAGCGATTCGCCTTTTGTTGCAATTAGAGCCAAGTTGGCACATTGTTCTGATATGAATCACATGCCGCGTTGTGGTAGTTGCGGATTTGATTTATATGTAAAGAATAAAAATGATAAATTTATTTTTCTTAAAGAAGTACAACCCAATCGTGATGAAATTGATCTTGAAAGAATGGTATGTGATGGACTTGTAAGCGGAATGAATGAATATATCATTAATTATCCACTTTATGGCGGTGTGGAAAAAGTTGAAATTGGATTAGCACCCGGAAGTATTATACAAAAGCCAACTCCGCACAAAATTGCAAAGCCGATTCTTTTTTATGGATCAAGTATTACTCAAGGTGCTTGTGCTTCGCGACCGGGTAATGCTTATACAAGCATGATTTGCCGCAAGTTTGATGCTCCGCAAATTAATTTAGGTTTTTCTGGAAGCGGCAAAGGTGAAAAAAGTATAGCAGAAGCTATTGCAGATTTAGATTTAAGCTGTTTTGTTATGGATTATGATCATAATGCGACAAGTCCTGAACATTTGGAAGAAACTCACGAAAGATTTTATAAAATTATCCGTGAAAAAAATCCTGCTTTACCTATTTTAATGATGTCTAAATGTGATTTTTATCCGGATAGAGACCGTAATATTGAACGGCGTGAAGTAATTAAAAAAACTTATGCAAATGCAATTAATGCTGGAGATAAATTTGTAGCATTTATTGATGGAGAAGAGCTTTGGGGAACTGAAGAAGAGGATAGAGATGCTTGCTCTTGTGATAATTGTCATCCTAACGATTTAGGTTTTTATCGAATGGCAGAAAAAATATATCCCGTATTAAAAGATTTAATGGAAAGAAAATAAAGAATAAAGGAGCAGAAAAATAATGAGTATTTATGATTGGTTGATTACAATAATTCCTATGATTTTATTGCTTTGGCTGGCATTTTATTCAAAGAAATATGTTAAAGGAGCAGCAGATTTTTTAGTTGCAGGCAGAGTTGCAGGCAGATATGTACTCTCTGTCGGTGATATGACAAGCGGATTATCTGTAATTTTGCTGGTAGCAAGCTGTGAAGTAAGTTATCAAACCGGTTTTGCAATAAGTTTCTGGTGGATGACGATTTCATCAGTAAGTATTTTAATGGCATTAACTGGATTCTGCACCTATCGTTGGAGAGAAACACGCTGTTTGTCCATGGGAGAATTTTTAGAGTTACGCTATGGAAGTAAATTTTTTCGTGTTTTCTGTGCTTTTTTGCGCACAGTTGCGGAATTGGGGGCGAATGCGATTGCTCCTGCGATTGCAACGAACTTTTTTATTCATTATTTAGATTTACCTCGCTCATTTATGGTTTGCGGAGTAAATATATCAACCTATGTATTAGTTGTCATTATTTGTGTAATTTTGGCATTACTTTTTATTTGGCCAAGCGGCAGAATTTCCTTATTATTGACTGACAGTATTCAGGGAATTTTGTGTTACCCGATTTTTGTAATTCTTGTTGGTTATGTCTTGATAAAATTTTCCTGGTGGGATGAAATTTCTCCGGTATTGGCAAACAGAGTTGATGGAGAGAGTTTTCTTAATCCGTTTGATATTGAAAAAATGCGAGATTTCAACCTTTTCGCAATTATCGTTTCAGTAATAGGAGCTATTGTAAATAGAGCACAATGGATTGGCAATGATACATCAGGAGTTGCCAAAACTCCGCATGAGCAAAAAATGGCAGGTGTTTTAGGAGCGTGGAGAAACGGATTCTCTACGATCATGATACTTGTTTTAACCGTAATTGTTATTGCTTTTTTGAATAATCCCAAATTTATGAAAGAAAATAAATTTAATGTGACAAGTATCGAAGTTCGTCAGGAATTATCAGCGAAAGTATTAGATGAAACTGTGCCAAATGAGGCAGATAAAAAAGCGATTATGGAAAAAATTTATGCAATGACGGAATCTGAAATGAATGCTGATATTCAGCTTTCACAAGCGAAAAATATGGATACTCCATATTACGAAAAAGCATACGAAGTTTTAGGAGATACTCCACAAGGGCGATTGCAATATCAAAAATTCCGTTCAGTTTTTCAGCAAATGTTAATGCCTGCTGTATTAAGTAATATTTTCCCGGTAGGATTGGTTGGACTTTTTTGTTTGTTGGCGGTAATGCTGCTCGTTTCGACTGATGACAGTCGAATTTTCAACTCATCTTCAACCTTGATGCAAGATGTATTATTACCGTTTTTCAAACATCGGTTGACCCCTAAATTACATATTTTACTTTTGCGATTAACCGCAGTTGCAGTAGGTTTAATTTTTATATTAATATCAATCTTTTTTGCTCAATTAGATTATATTTCAATGTTTACAACTATCATCATTGCAATTTGGGGTGGTGGTGCCGGTCCGATTATGTTATTTGGATTGTACAGTCGATTCGGCAATATTTATGGAGCATGGAGTGCAATTATTTTCGGGTCAGGAACAAGTTTATTAGGTCTTTTTCTGCAAAGAAACTGGGCGGAAACGGTCTATCCATTTTTAGAAAAACATAATTGGGTTGACCCGTTAAATAATTTTTTAATTGCCGTTTCCAAACCATTTAATCCGTGGGTCGAATGGAAAATGGATGCAGTAAAATTTCCGATTAACTCTTTTGAAATTTATTTTATTTCTATGGCACTCTCAATTATTGGTTATATTTTGGTATCATACATTACCTATAAACCATTTAATTTGGATAAATTACTGCATAGAGGTAAATATGCTGACGAAAATTCATCACAACCAATGAAGTGGACTTTCCGCTCAATATTAAGTTCATTGGTCGGAATTACTCCTGAATGCACCAAAAGTGATAGAATTATCTCATGGTCTGTTTTTATCTATTCAATCATCTACGGGCTTGGAATTTCTTTCTTCGGTGTCATGATATGGAACTTTATTTCTCCGTGGCCGATAGAGTGGTGGACTATTCAATTTTACTTGACAATGCTGATTATTCCGGGAATAATTGGAGTGATTTCTACGGTTTGGTTTTTCTATGGAGGCATTATTGATACCGGCAAACTTTTCAAAGACCTTGCAAAACGAAAAACTGATGAAAATGATAATGGACAAATTTTAGACTAAAATACAAAAAACACAGGAGGGAAAATTATGGAAACAATCAAATTTGGGTTAATCGGAGCAAGCAGACGCGGACAAAACGGCTGGCTTCTTCACGATCCAGAAAAAGGCTATGAAGTTGTAGCAGGAGCAGACACTTATAAAAAATCTCAAGATGAATTTTTAGCAAAATTTCCCGAAGCAGATATTTATGAAGACTATCGGGATCTGCTTAAAAGAGATGATATTGATGCCGTAATGATTGCAACTCCGGACTTTTGTCATGAAGAACAGGCAATTGCTGCACTTAAAGCAGGGAAAGCTGTTTTTCTGGAAAAACCAATGGCTATTACCATTGAAGGGTGTGATCGAATTTTGAAAACCGCTTATGAAACAGGCAGTAAACTTTTTTTGGGACATAATATGCGTTATTTTGCAAGTATTCTCAAAATGAAGGAGATTATTGATTCTGGTATGATTGGTGAAGTTCAATGCGGCTGGTGTCGCCATTTTATCAGTTACGGCGGAGATGCTTATTTCAAAGATTGGCACTCGGAACAGCAATACTCAACAGGATTATTACTCCAAAAAGGTGCGCATGATATTGACGTAATGCATTGGCTCATGGGCGGATATACAAAAAGAGTCAGCGGAATGGGGATGTTATCTGTCTACGATAAATGCGCCCGCCGTTCTCCCGAAGAAAGAGGCGATGTAAATTGGTATCCAAATAACTATCCACCATTGGAGCAAACTGGTTTTTCGCCGGTTATAGATGTCGAAGATCATAATATGATTATGATGCAGCTTGATAATGGCAGTCAGGCGTGTTACATGCAGTGTCATTATGCTCCTGATGCAGAGAGAAATTATACCTTTATCGGAACAAAAGGCAGAGTAGAGAATATGGGCGAAGCAGGTGAATGTGAAATTCATGTTTGGAATCGTCGCGGTTCTCGTCAGAATCCGGATATTATCTATAAACTTTATGAAATGACTGGTTCTCATGGTGGTTCAGATCCATTGATGATTCAGGCATTTTTGGATTTCCTTCGCTATGGCAAACGACCGAATACTAACCCGATTGCATCAAGAAATGCTGTTGCGGCAGGAGTTATGGGACACTATTCTATGAGAAACGGCAATATGCCGATGGATATTCCAGAATTAGATAAAGAAATTATTGAGTATTTTGAAAATAATCAAGTAAAAAAATAATTAAGGAGCAGTTCTATGACATTAAAAAGCATACCTCGTCCAGAACATCCTCGTCCAGATAAATTTCGTCCAGATTGGTTGAATTTGAATGGGGAATGGGATTTTGAGTTTGATTTTACCGTTTGCGGAATGGAGAAAGAACTTTTTAAGAAACCTTTTGAAAATGGGGCAAAAATTATAGTTCCATTCCCTCCGGAAAGTAAACTCTCTGGTGTACATTATACTGATTTTATTCCGGCAATGTTTTATCGCAGAGAGATTGAAGTGCCTGTAAATTGGCAGAATAAGCGAATAATTCTTCACTTTGGTGCAGTGGATTGTGAGTGCAAAGTTTTTATTGACGGCGAAGAAATCGGTGCACACAAGGGAGGTCAAACTTCTTTTGAATTTGACATTACCAATTTTGTGAAATTTGGAGAAGTGCAGCAATTAACTCTTTATGTACATGACGATGTCCGTGCCAGACTTTATGGCGGCGGCAAACAGTCATGGAATTATAAACCGGAAGGGTGTCTTTATGAAAGGGTTACCGGAATTTGGCAGACTGTTTGGTTGGAAGCAGTTGATTTTGCTGCAATAAAAGATTTTAGAATCGGCATTGATTTTATGAATGGCGGATTTTCAATTACTCCAAAATTTTATCAGGTAAAACCGAGTTATAAGTTGCAAATTACTGCTTATGCTAACGAAAAAGAAGTAGGCAAAGTTGTCGGAAATGCTGTTGATGGACAAATGCTTTATTTGCCGTTGCAAGTTAGAAGAGAATGGAATCCTGATGACCCATTTTTGTACAGTCTGAATTTACAAGTATTTGACGACAATGGCAAAGAAATTGATTCACTCCAAAGTTATGCCGGACTTCGTGAAATCAGTATCAGCGAAGATAAACTTTATTTAAATGGAGAAGAGATTTTCTTGCGTTTTTCTTTAGATCAGGGGTATTATCCAGATGGCGTTTGGACTGCTCCAAGTGATGAGGCTTTGAAGCACGATATTGAACTTGGATTGGAGGCAGGATTTAATGGTGCAAGACTTCATCAGAAAGTTTTTGAACCACGTTATCATTATTGGGCGGATAAACTGGGATATCTTACATGGGCAGAGTTTGGTAGTTGGGGATTAAATTGGCATGATGAAACTGCTCGTAACAACTTTTTTCCTCAATGGAGAGAAGCAATGGAGAGAGATATTAACCATCCGTCAATTATTACTTGGGTCCCATTGAATGAAAGTGCTCATTCTTATGAATTTGCCAATACTAATGATTATCCGCAATACAAAGCGTGGGTAGAAGAAATTTATAACTTGACTAAATCGATAGATTTTTCACGTCCTGTTAATACAACAAGCGGATATTTACATATAAAAACTGATCTTTGGACGGTTCACTCTTATGCTCCCGATGCAGATGCTCTCGCAAAAGAGATGTTTCCAGAAGCAGGCGGAGTTTATAGCCGCTATGCCGAACACGAAGTAAAGTATTCAGGACAGCCGTATTTAAATGATGAGTTCGGTGGTTTCCTCTTTGAAACTCCGTCAATGGAGAAAATTGGACATGGTTATTTCGGAATCAGAATTACTGATGCTGAAGAATTTTATAAACATGCTGCTCCGCAAGTTGATTGGATGATTAATAATGATAAAATTTCAGGATATTGCTACACTCAGTTATATGATGTAGAAATGGAACGCAACGGAGTTTATCAATACGATCGCACTCCGAAAATTGCATCTGAAACATTAAAGAAAGTATTTGGCAAAAAAAATAAAAGTTCAAAATGGTAAGAAATAATTAATAAGGTTTAACGATGAAAAAAGACTTCTGTAACACACAACTTTCTATCGAAGAACGCACGGAAATATTGCTTGAGGAATTAACAACCGATGAAAAATTAGGCATGGTTAATTTTCGCAATGAAGGTGTGCCGCGATTGGGGATTCCGCCTTATAATTGGTGGAATGAGGCTTTGCATGGAGTTGCCAGAAGCGGCACAGCAACAGTTTTTCCGCAGGCAATTGCTATGGCAGCAACTTTTTCTACTGAATTAGTAAAAAAAATGGGTGAAGTTATTGCGCTTGAAGGAAATGCTCGTTTTGCAAAATCTCAAAAACATAAGGATTACGGTACTTACAAAGGATTAACTTATTGGTCGCCAAATGTAAATATTTTCCGAGATCCTCGTTGGGGGAGAGGACATGAAACTTATGGAGAATGTCCATTTCTAACGGGTGAATTGGGTGCCGCATTTGTGCAAGGGGTACAAGGTGATGACCTTGAGCATGTAAAAGCGATTGCTACTCCTAAACACTTCGCTGTACACTCCGGCCCCGAAAAAACACGGCTTGGATTTAATTCGGTGGTAAATAAAAAGGATTTATATGAAACTTATTTGCCGGCTTTTAAAAAATGTATTGATGCAGGGGCTTTATCAATAATGAGTGCCTATAATGCTATTAATGGAATCCCGTGCAGCTGCAATAGTTATCTCTTGGAAGATATTTTGCGTAAAGAGTGGAACTTTAATGGCGTTGTAGTCAGTGATGGCGGTGCAGGTGCTGCATTAGTGGAACATCACCATTATGTTGATGATCATGTTTCAGCACTTGCAGTTGAAACAAAAAATGGAGTTGACGTAATAAATGACTGGGAATATTGTGCCAAAGAGGCGTATGATAAAGGGATGTTGACTGATGAAACTCTTAATAAAATTATCAGACGACAACTTGATGCTAAAATGCGATTAGGATTTTTTGACCGGGAAAGAGAAGAAGTTCCATATAGTGTTATTGAGTGTAAAGAGCATCAGAGTCTTGCTTTGGAGTGTGCTGAAAAAAGTATAGTTTTATTGAAAAATAAAGACAATATTTTGCCATTAAACAAAGAAAAAATTAATACTATCGCTGTAATTGGACCAAATGCTGATTGTCGCGAGGTACTGCTTGGAAATTATCATGGAACTCCGTCAAAAGCAGTAACATTTTTAGCTGGGATACAGGATGCTTTTGAGGATAGTTGTCGAATTTTCTATGCCAGAGGCTGTGAACATTATTTAGAAAAAACTGAGAGTTTCGGCGAAAAAGGTGATAGGTTATGTGAGGCGATAAGTGTCGCAGAAGAGTCTGATTGTGTTATTTTGGTTTTGGGTTTAAATCCTCAAATGGAAGGGGAAGCCGGAGATGCTTTTAATTCTGATTCTTCAGGAGATAAAACTGACCTCGAATTGCCTGCTGTTCAATTAGAATTGTTGCAAAAAGTTGCACAAGTTGGCAAACCTTTAATTTTGGTAAATTGTTCAGGAAGTGCGATACATGTTCCGGAAGAATATGCTGATGCAGTATTACAAGTATTTTATCCCGGAGCTTATGGTGGAACGGCATTAGGTAAAATTTTAACCGGGGAAGTTTGTCCTTCTGGTAAATTGCCTGTAACTTTTTATAATAGTGTAGATGATTTACCGCCGTTCGAAGATTATTCAATGCAAGGAAGAACTTACCGTTTTTATGCTGGAAGTGTTCAATATCCATTTGGTTTCGGATTAAGTTATACAGAATTTGAATATTCAAATATAGAAATAAAAGAAGATATTGAGTCAATATCAGTGTCTGTAGAAATTAAAAATATTGGGAACTATAAAGGAGAGGAATTAAGTCAAATATATATTGCTTGTTTGGAAAAATTTAATGAAAAGGTACTTAAACAGTTAGTCGGGTTTAAGAGAGTTGAATTGAATGCAGGAGAGCTCAAGAAAGTTGAATTTTCGTTACCAATAGAAACTTTTTCTTTGGTAAATGAAAAAGGAGAAAAAGTTTTCGTTAAAGGTAAATGGCAAATTTCCATAGGAGGAAACTCCGAAAAGAATATTTCCAAAATATTAGAATTTTAAGATAAAGACAACGTTTAAAAAGTAGAGAAAGGGTATTATTATGAAATTCAAAATTGGTTTATTGTTCGTTTGTATGAGTGTAATTTTAAGCAGCATGGCTGAATTGCCGTCATTAAAAGTCAGTGGACGAAAAGTCCTTGCTAATGGTAAAGAGATTCGTCTTCGCGGTATTAACTGGGGTTGGTGGGAAGCTGGAGGAACTATATATCGTGAAAAAGAGATGAAACAGATGAAGGACTGGAATATTAATATAATCAGACTTGCATTTACTTATGATCAGATTTCTGATGAAAATGGTAAATTTGATTTGGAAAAGATTAAAAAAGTTGATAGGGTTATCTCTTGGGCAGAAAAATATGGGATTTATGTAATTTTGGACATGCATGTATATCCGGGAACAGTTACACATTTCTACAAAGAAGTCAAATACCAGGATCAATTCATTGAATTATGGGAAGCTTTAGCTGCTCGTTATAAGGATAATCCGGTTGTTGCTGCATATGAACTTATGAATGAACCGGATACAACCCCGAACGATTTTGCTTTGCTTCGCAGAATTACTACTCGTGCAATTAATGCAATTCGACCGATTGCACCTGAAAAAATTATTATTGTTTCAGGTGATGAAATCAGTAGCTTTGATACAAGTTTAGATGACTGGGTCAAACAGGAAGATCCTAATATTATTTACACAATTCACCACTATTTAGGAAGTTTCCCATTTGAATGGTTGGCTAATATCGGTGAAGAGTCCGGACTTGCCGGAACAAAAACTTGGACTTATGTTAAACAAGTTTTTGATTTCAGCAAAGGCAATATCAGCAAGGCAAGCAGTTTCCGTTTGTGCTTACGTTCGACTGAAAATCAAGGTAAGGCATGGTTTGATGATTTACAGGTAAAAAATCTTCGTACAGGTGAGGTGTATAAATTTACTTTTGATAATGATGAACAGGGGTTTGTTAAGGAAAGACCTCCTATGGATTGCATGAAGCATGATACAAAAGTCGGACATAATAAAAAAGGATCGCTTTTTGTCGGTGGAACACCAGAGTATAATGGTTGGATCAGTCCTGCAATTCCAATGGAATCTTCTGATAAAATTGAAGTTTCCGGATGGGTGAAACTCGAAAATGCAACAGGAAAAACTTCTTTGGTAGGCTCTTTTGCCGGAGTACGTTTGGTATCCATTGAACAATTAAGAGAGGGATTGAAAAAATCTGCTGCTTTCCGTGATAAATATAATGTGCCGATTTATGTTGGAGAATTTGCGATTGAAAGTAAAGTTGCCGGTAGAGAATATCAGCAGCAGACAATTGCAGACAGAATTCAGGTTTTTGAAGAATTGGGTTATCACTGGACTTATTGGAATTATCGTGAAACAACAGATCCTACAACCATGGCATTGCATCCGCACAAACAAAATGGTGAAGAGTATCCGGTTAATGCAGAATTACTTAAATCACTTAAAGGCGGTTGGGATTTGAATAAAAATAATTAATAAAAACAATAATTTTAGAAGAGGATGTCAAAAATGAAAAAAATTGTTATCTTACTACTTTTTTCTGTGTTGCCGGTTCTCTTTGGAATGGATTATGGGAATAGAGAATCTGGAATTTTGCCACAAGCAGAATGGAGTCCGAATATCTATTCTGTGACATTCCCGGCAGTTAATCAGGGCAACTATTTTTTGAGTGCCGAAGTTGTATTGGAAAATGCTCTTCCCAAAGGACAATTAACTGTAACACTTGTTGCCAATGGCGAAGAAGCATGTATGACTTATTTGGAAACCAATCCGGGAACAATGTCATTACAGTTGCCGATTAAAGTAAAAAGAGATAATTCACCTTTAGTGTTGATTTTTGCTGGTAAAGCATCTCAAAAATCTCCGGGAAAGCTTTTGCTTAAAAATATCAGCATTGTGAAAAATGAAACATCTAATTTAATTCCTGAATGGAGTTTGGTTGAGAATTGCGGTAAGTTGCCCGCTAAAGGATGGCTTTTTGAAGCAAGAGAGATTCATGGCGGCAACTCCAAAAATATTGAACAAGTATTTTCTTATAATGGTAAGGTAATTACTGTTGCTCAAGACACCAAAGCAGTAATTGCCTCTCCTGAAATTATTATCCCGGAAAATAAATCAACCAAAATTTCAGTAAAAATTAAAGGTGCGGCAAAAATTCAATTATGGCTCCACTCTTCTCTGTGGAAAAAGGTAAATAATTGGGAAGCTCCGCAAGCAGGTTCTCGTGAAATTTTTACCACCAATGAGGAAAATACTTATGAATTTACCTTTCCGGCATCAAAGGATAATCAATACTACCGTTGGCGTTTGGATATTCAAACTGCGGCATCGCCTATTGAGGTAGGAATGCCAATTTTAACAGTTGCTGATGAAGATGAAGATCAAAAAGCAGAAAGCAAAAAAGCTGAATTAATTTATGAAAATGACTTCTCTCAAAAAATCAATATTCCTGCAACTGCTAATGTAGTTCAAGTAAAAGATCCTGTAATGGGCAATGCCCTTGTTTTAAACAAAGACAGTTTCCTTGAATTGCCAATGAATGGAACATTTGCTCCAAAATCAGGTACTGCTTCATTTTGGGTGAAATTAGATAAAGACTTTGTTTTTGATCCCCAACAGACAAATATTTGGCAATTAGGCAACAGTACGCTTATGGGAATATTTGTTTGGGGGCGTATTGGCTTGGGTGAATTTGGTTGTCAACAGGGTATTTTTGAGCAAATTTACAAAAATGAGTGGAATTTAATTACCTATTCATGGGATAATAATAAACATCGAAAACTTTATTTTAATGGCAGACTGTTTTTTGTCGTTCCATGGGCAAGCGGTAGTGAGAGTTTCAGTACTTTGCGTTTAGGCAAAAGAGGTCATATCCCCTCTATTTCAGGAGCGGTTGCGAATGTCAAAATTTATGAAAATGAACAGACCGCCGAAGAAATTATGGCAGATTATGCTAAAAATCGCCCGGTAACTCCATTTATGTTAGATTATTCAGGAATTGCCGGAGAGGAAAGTGTTTTCCGTATCGGTTTTGATAATCGCAGCAAAGAAAATAAAGTGGATAAACGGGATATTGTTATCTATTCACCTGATGGCAAGACTGTATTCAATACGGCTATTGAAACTGAAGTGCCTGCTGAAACTTATAAAATTAATCAGATTAGTTTTACTCCAAGTGAAGTTGGCAATTATCGGATTATTATGACTGATCCAATCGGAGATACTTATACTGCTGTATTGCCGATAATTCATAATGAGGTAATTTCAGAGAGAGAAACTCCTGCCAAAGTAGAAAAAACACTTATTGCTGAAATTGATTGCTCAAAAGAACAACCCAAAGGAACTTATGCTGATGACGGCGGCTCATGTGTAAATACACTTAATGGTGTCGGCTTCCGCGAAACTCTCCGTAAAGAACCAAGCAGCGGCTTTACTTACAGAATAAAAATTAAAAATCCCGGTAAACCGCATTGGATTGAGTTTGATTATCCAGATGACCGTACCAGAACATTTTTCTGTGGTATTTCGCAGGTATTGGGTGATTATTTCCATTGTATGTTCCTTGATAGTTGCGGAATTATAACTGGTGGAAATTTCCCGTTGTCTAAAACTATGAAGACCAAAGGCTTTTATTTCATGACAGCCGCAAACCGTCCTGAAATTGGGGTAGTATTTGGTTCACACTACAATCCAAATGGCGAAAGCGGTCCTGCTGTGGCTAAAATCAGAATTTATGAGGTAACTTCGCCGTTGCCGAATAATCATGTTAATCCTGACGGCAGAAAAATTATGAACTGGAATGAAGACCCGACTATGTTCGGTTATACTCACTTCAATCAATATCAATGGAATGCTGAAACTACCAATTATGATTATTGGCGTGAAAAATATGATGTAATGGTTGAATATCACCGCTATATGGGTTGGGGAATGTGGAGTTCTCTATTTTATGATTACGGTGGGTTAAGCATTATCGGAGATAGACGAGGTCAGGAAAGCGTCTATTCAGGCGGAATTTTCCAACCAGGATTTTTGGATATGCTTGCAAAAACCGCTGAAAGAGAAAAAATTCCTTATTACCTCTCAATCAATCACCTTTGCGGATTTTTTAAGGAAAATACTCCTTTCGGAATCGGAATAGAGGTAGGAGAAGCCAATATCAGTGATACTTTTGAACAGGCTGAAAAGCGTGGTGAAAATGCTCCTGAACTTTTTGCTGCGGATAATAGTTTGGCGCGTGTACGCAATCGAGCATTGAATCCGATTCACCCATTGACTCGTGAGGCTCTCAAGAAAAATTTCCGTATTTGTGCTGAAAGATATGGCATTTATCCGATGTTTCAAGGTATCGACTATCAATCAGTAGAGGGATTACATTTTTCAGATCCATTCTATGGTTACGGAGATTATACAATAAATCTTTATCGCAAAGAAGCTGATACCCAATTACCTGATTATCAAGGCAGTGAACGTTTCAGCAAGCGTTATGAATTTTTGAAAGCAAATGAATGGGAAAAATGGCTTGATTGGCGTTGTGAAAAAGTTACAGAGTTGGTTAAAGAACTTGTTGCTGAACTGCAAGGGAAAAAACTTATTTACCGTGTAACTATGGAACAATTAATTCCGTCTGACCCGTCTAAACGCTCTCTCATCCGTGAAGATTTAATTATAGGCAAAATGCCCGACTTGGTTCGTGCTTTCCGTGAGCAGGGAATTGATTTAAAAGCATTGGCAAAATTGGACAATGTGATTGTTTTACCTGATTTGCGACCGAATCACACTCGCATTTTCGGCGATAAAGGCGATGAAAGACCGTTTAACTTCTCCGACGAATTGTTTGCTTTAAGAAATATTGAAGGCATTGAAAATTTCCAGATTACCCAGCAGAATAATCAGGAAATGTATGAGGGTGGTGGTTTTATCCCGACAGCAAACGGAACTCAAAAAGCAAGTTTGAGAGTTTTTGCAACCACGTTGCCTAATAACGAATATGCTCTCGAAAATATCGCTTGGGCAGTTGCGAAATTTGATCCGCTTTTCATTAATCACGGCTGGTGGGGCAATCCGGAAATGGGCGCACACGAAGAGTTCAGAAAATTCTATCGTGCCTACTCTGAAATTCCGGAAAAATCTTTTGCACAAGTTTTGGGAGTTAATGATCCGATATGTGTCCGTCAAAATGGTAATATGATTTACATGGTTAATTTATCTGTTTATCCTGCTTCTGTTGGAATTGCGGGAAGCGAAATTTTTGAATTAACCGATGTTGTTACTGATGAAACACAGAATTTATCAAATATTAAATTGAATGGTTTTGAATTGCGAGTATTCAAGCAAGACCATGAAGTAAAAATTGATAAAGTTACTCAAAATGTTTCAGAAGAACTTGTCAATATTGTGGAACATCGCTTGAAAGTTGTTCCGCAAAATCATGAAACTGTCAAACGAGCCAAATTGCTTTACGAGCAAGGCAGGTATGCTGCTGCATATTATGCGCTACAGCATCAGCAGTTATTGCCATTTTTTGACAAAGTTGATATGCAGGTTTTAAATCGCTTTTTACCTGACGGCAAAACATTAGAGTTGATAATTAAAAATCCGTCATCAAAGATAATTAAAGGTAAATTTTCACTCTATGATTTGCCGCAAAACTGGCAGTTTAAGCAAAAAAGCATTACTGCTGAAATTGCTCCCGGTAAAACCCAAATTGTAAAATTTGTGCTTGCCGGAGGCAAGGCAGAAGCAGGGAAATGTTATACTGTCCGTTTGGGTATGAAAATTGATAATAGCGAGAATTTCCGTACTATTCGTATTCAACCGGTATTAGCAAAATATGCTCCTCAAATTTCAGAAACAAATTTCCATTTAGGTAAAAAATTTTCGAAAGTTGATTTGATTTGTGAATCTGCATTCAAAGAACTTTTCTCGCAACATGCAAATTTCTCTGCAAATTATTCACTTGCATGGAATGAAAAAGGATTGGCTCTGACTATTAGAATGGAAGACCGTGATTTTTTGCCGCCGCCAAGCACACCTGTTTTCTGGCAAAATGACTCCATTGTAGTCTATTTCGGACGAAAAGAGACTGCCAAAGACGGTGTTAAAGAGTATGCTCCAAGCGATGTCGGTTACAGAATTGCCCAAGTTCAAGGTAAGGAAGTTGTGCAGAAAGGTGAAGATTGTGTCGTAATTGATACTGTAAAAGCAAAAATTTATCGTGAAAACGGCTGGACAATTTATGAATTGTTTTTCCCGAAAGAAGAGTTGAGTCAACTGACTATGAAAGCACTTGAAACTTGCAGTTTCTCTATGGAAGCAATTAATTGCGATACTTCAACAAGACGAGCAGTTTTCACACCTCATGCGGCACACCCTCACATGAATCCATTTGTTTGGAGTGACTTAATTTTGATAAAATAGGAGTTAATGGATATGATTACAAGAAAATTAACGAATTTTTGTCTGATTTTAGCATTAATGATTATTGGAGGATGTACTAATATTACCGAGGAAGATAAAGAACTTGCCGCCTATTTCAGTATTGAATGCTACGAGGCAGGGAAAAATACCCCTGCCGAGTATGCTTCCAATCAATGTGGTGATGATGTTACTGCGGTTGCTAAAGGTCTGCTTTCCGGGCGGTTAAATGCCGAAAATCCGATTGATTTAGAAAATGCCAGAACACTTTTAAAAAGTATTAAATCTGACATTGAAGCAGGTAAAAACTGGCAACCCAAAGAGGTCAGAAAAGTTGCAATCCCTTATGCAGAAATAACTCCAAATATTGATGGAGTATTAGATGATGCCGTTTGGGAAAAGGCTCTGACTTTCAAGGGAGAATATGCTTTGGGTTCTCATGAATTGCAAAATTCCGGGGCAGATTGGAAAGTCATGTGGGATGAAAATTACTTTTATTTAGGTTGTTTTATGCCTCAAAAAGAGTGTATTTCTCATCCCGAATATCCATTTTTGGAAGATGCTGTTGAACTTTTTATTGGAACAAGTGTCCGTTATCGTACCTATTGGGAGATTGTGATTGCACCTAATGGTACACTTTATGATGCACTTGGACATAATAATCGCTGGGGGCATTATATTGCAAGTTCTGAAGATTCAGTGATGGGGTTAAAAAGTGCAGCTCAAATTATTCCACAAAGCGGCTATGCGATTGAAATTGCTGTGCCGTGGAGCGAATTTCCTGCATACAGCAGAGGTAATTCTCCGCAAGAAAACGAAGAAATACATTTTGCTTTGATTCTTTGTATCAGAGGTAAACAGGCAACTGCTTATCCGCTTTTGTATGGAGGTCATAATATTTTTGGACATGCAAAAGGAGTATTGGTAAAGTGAAAACACTGAATGTTGCAATTTACATAATTTTATAAAGAAAAGGCAATAAAAGTTTATATTTTCCCCGAAAAGTACAATAAATCCCCGAAAATTGTATTGTTTTAGGAGTAAATATGAGGTATAATATAAGCAGTAAGTTGATTTTAGTAAGTGTCAACTATAATTAATACTGCGAAACAAAAATAAACAATGAAAGGAGTGTAAAAAACTTAATTTAATCAAAACAAAGTCGGTGCAAATTTGAGAATAATTTGTAAAAAGTAAAGGTATTTAACTTCGGAGTAAAAAACATAACAAACTAAACGAAAGGTAAAACAATTATGAAAAAATCACTTTATTTTACTCTTATTGAACTTTTGGTCGTAATTGCAATTATCGCAATTTTGGCTGGCATGTTATTGCCTGCATTGAACAAGGCTCGTGAAAAGGCACGTGCAATTTCATGCACCAATAACTTCAAGCAAATCGGGTTGGCAACAGCAATGTATTCTGATGACAATAATGGTATGATGATCTATGGGGATATCGGTAATGAAGTAAAAGATTATTGGTATTATAAACTTTGGGGATATATTCAGGGTGCATATCCTACTTCCAATACTTCTAATATCAAATCACCTTTTGTTTGCCCATCTGGTTCAGATAAAGGTTACAAAGATGGCAACTGGGAAATCAGCAACTTGTATCTTTGTATTCGTATGAATCCATGGCCAAATTATATCCCTGGTCCAAAAAGAATCGAAGGATGTGTAAATCCAACTGGAACTAGTTACCTTTGGGATGGTCAGAAAGCTACAGATGATAACGGTACAGGTTGTATGTGGAATAAGCATCGTGTCGCAATGATTTGTAATGAGGGAGAAACTAAAACAATTATCGACTGGCGCCACAATGATCGTGCTAACCACTTAATGGTTGATGGTCATGTTGAAACATTGAAGTTTGTTGCATGGTCTTCTGCAAATATTGATGAAGTTTATGCATTATATACAGCAGGCTTCAATACTTCTGGCCCTAATGGTAGCAATCCATATTGGAAATAATAAAACCATTAAAGGTTAATTAGTTTTTTGCGAGGTTCAAGTTCTAAGGTGGGACTTGAACCTTTTTTATTAAAATCATGTTTGGATAGCGTTTGACCAACTATTTACAATAATAATTATTAAATTTTTATTTTTACTTAAAAATACAATTTTTTTCTGAAAAATGTATTGTATTTAACTGATTTTGTGATATTTTATAGTGTTGATTAAACAGGATATTTTAATGACTAAAAAGGATTATTATTATGTTAGTTTCAGGGTGGGCGAAAGCCGCGAAATTATTGAAAATTGAAGTCGAAACTTTGAGGTATGAGGGGCGGATTATTGATAAGGATTTGGAAGATAAAATTATGGCTCTAAATGAGCGTGAAGATGATGAAAAATTATTAACTGAACTTGCAGCAGAATTGCAAAAATTGCCAGTTAGTGCTGATTTTTCTTATATTCAACCTAACGAATTAGAGGAAATTCGTGCAAGCCGTCCTGCTAAAAAATATACTGTTCCGGAATTATCCAAAGATATAGACCTTTTAGACTTATTTCATGGTGCTTGGCTTGGACGCTGTACCGGTTGTGCTTTAGGCAAACCGGTTGAAATGTTTGCTATGGCAGAGAAATGGCAAGGTTTGAAAAAATATTTAGAGTTGCGTAATGATTGGCCTTTGAAAGATTTTTTCAGTTGCAAAAATGCTTCTGATAATATCCAACTGCCTTTCCCTGAATGTTGCAAAGAAAATATCTCCTATATGATCGGTGATGATGACCTTTACTATACTTTAATCGGATTAAAGGTATTGGAAACTCACGACAAAAACTTTACTTGGCACCATGTCGCAGAAATGTGGGATGAAATGCTTCCCTATAATATGATTTGTACCGCAGAAACTCAAGCAATTTTGAATTATCACATCAAAAAAAGCCGAGAGTATTTGGGTAATGAGCCGGACATCACTGCCGAATATACCCGCAGCACCAATAATCCTTACCGTGAATGGATAGGAGCTCAAATTCGTGCTGATTTCTGGGGCTGGGCTGCAGCAGGAAATCCTGAACTTGCTGCGGAATTTGCTTGGCGTGATGCAAGTTGGACTCATACAAAAAACGGTATTTACGGAGAGATGTTTATTGCTGCAATTGAAGCAGCGGCGTTTGTAGAAAAAGATATTCGTCGTCTTATTGAAATTGGCTTGCAGGAAATTCCGGAAAAATGCCGTCTGGCAGAAGAAATCCGCCTAACTATACAAAAAGTCGATGAATTAGGTAATTTTGAAGAATTTATGAAATGGCATGATGAACATTTTGCTAATATGAATGTTGTCCATACAGTCAATAATGCTTCGCTGGTTGTTATGGCATTGCTTTTAGGTGAGGGCGATACCGACAAAACAATTTGCCTTTCTGTGGCGGCGGGATTGGATACTGATTGCAATGGAGCAACTGTCGGAGCTATTATGGGAATTTTGAATGGGGCAAAAAACTTTGGTGGCATTCTTGCACCGAAGCTTAATGATACTCTCAAAGTTGCCATCGGTGGTTTCGGAGAATGCAAATTTGCCGATTTAGCTGAAAGAACCTTAAATGTATATAAAAATGTAAATAAACAAAAGGAGTAATTATGAGTTTTGATAATAGTTGTGTTGCTGCAATTTCAATGCCGTTCTGGTGTGTTGCAAATACTTTAAGCGATCCCTTTGGTGGCACTGTTTTAGACAAAGTTGACTCAATTGACATCGCAAAAATGCTTGCAGAAGCATCAAAAGAAAAACTTATTAGTATGACCAGTTTTCATGATGATGATCTTGTCGAATGGGATTCGGAAAATCTTGAAGATGATTTAGATCCTCAAAGTGACACTTACAAGAAACTTCATGAGATTAAAAAAATTCTTGATGAGGCAGGAATTGCAGTTAATACGGTTACTTGCAGTTTACATGGCAATAAAATTTTTCGTAATGGTGGATTGTGTAATCCTGATCCAGCCATTCGTTTGCTTGCAACTAAAAAAGTTGAGAGGATGATAAGAATTGGTGCATTTTTTAATGCTAAACATTACACATATTGGGTTGCGAGAGATGGTTTCGAAGTTCCTGCTTGTGTTGATTGGAATAATGTTTATACATATCTTGCAGATGGATTAAATCATGTCACGGATTATATTGAAGCAAAAAAATTTGATAATTACATCGGAGCAACGATTGAACCTAAACCGAATGAGCCGCGAGGACAGATGTTTTTACCCACAAGCGGACATGCAGCAGGATTTATTTTCGGCAAACTGAAACGCAAGGATTTTTGGGGTATCAATCCTGAATTATTGCAGCATGAAAGTATGTGTTTATTAAATTCCTGTATGACTGTCGGTTATCTTTGCAGTATGAATCTCTTGAAATTTCTTCATTTTGGCTCACAGATAAAGGCTCAATTTGATAATGACTTTCCACCACTTATCGGTCTTGAGGGCTTGAAAGAGACAGTTTTTATGTTCAAAGCACTTAAGGATTTAAAATGGAAGGGTATTATTGAATACGATTGTCACATGTTACGTGCAGAAGGAGATTTGCAAAATCAATATGAATGTCGTATGCAGTTTATTCGTAATTGTGTTGAGGCAACGAAGATTGCAGTTGCTTTGGCAAATCGCATAGAAATTTCAGATATGAGCAAAGGTCAGAGTGCAGCAGATTTAGAATCTATTAAGCAGATGTGTAATCTTTAATGTAAATATAAATATTAGGGTGGATTATGAGTTTATATTTGGGAATTGATGTCAGTACCCAGGGGGTAAAATGTATTGTTATTGATACAGAAAATGGTAGAATTGCAGCTGAAAGCAATGTAAATTTCGGAAAAGATTTGCCTCATTATAATTCACCTGATGGATTTTTGCATAATGAAAATTCTCTGATATGCCATGCCAATCCATTGATGTGGGTTGACGGCTTGGAGTTAGCACTTGAACGATTGCAAGCGACTCAAATAAATATGGAAGAAATCAGAGGAATTTCCGGTTCAGGACAACAACATGGGACTGTATATCTTGCTTCTGAAATCCAATCATACAAAGATGATAAAAAACTCTCGGAACAATTACGAAATATTTTTTCACGCTCAACGTCACCGATTTGGATGGATAGATCAACCAAAGATATATGTGATGAATTAAACAAGCATTTCGGCTCTCAATTGATTACCAAAACAGGAAGTCCGGCTATTGAAAGATTTTCCGGACCTCAAATACGGGCATTTTACGAGCGGAATCCAAATGAATATCACAATACGGAGAAAATTCATCTGGTAAGTTCTTTCATGGCATCAGTTCTTTGCGGTAAAAATGTTGGCATTGATTATGGCGATGGAGCAGGAATGAATTTATTGAATCTTAATACTCTTAATTGGGATAAGGAGCTTGTCGAATTTACAGCTCCGAATCTTGCAGAAAAACTTCCTGAAATTATGCCAAGTAATTCAATCGTCGGAAAACTTGATAAGTATTTTTGCCGGTTTGGGTTCAAAGCCGGCATTCCAATTGTTATTTGGTCGGGCGATAATCCGAATAGTTTAATTGGAACAGGATGTTTTGAGAGAGGAGTAGCTGCAATCAGTTTGGGAACAAGTGATACTTTTTTTATGCCAATGGATAAATTTCATACCGATCCGTATGGGTACGGTCATATTTTTGGCAATCCGGCTGGCGGATTTATGAGTTTAATTTGTTTTTCTAATGGTTCACTTGCCAGAGAAAAAATCCGTAATTTACATAAAGTTGACTGGCATTATTTTGATACGACTGCAATGAAAGAGAGTACTCCCGGGAATAATGGGAAATTAATGCTTCCGTATTTTTCAGCGGAATCCACTCCCGTTATTTTGCAGCCAAGGGTAGTTCGTAATTATGATAAGGCGACAAGTGCCGAAGAAATTCGAGCAATTTTGGAATCACAAATATTGTCTATGCGTTTTCATTCAGAGTGGATTGGAGAAAATATAAATCGCATTCGGTTGACAGGAGGCGCATCTTCTTCTCCTGCAATTCAACAGATTGTTGCTGATGTTTTTAATGCTGAAGTAGAAATAATACAAGTATCAAATTCTGCAGGATTGGGAAGTGCCTTGCGATGTGCTGCAGCAATTGATAATATCGCTTTGCCAACACTTGCTTCACATTTTTGCAAAAGTGAAAAAGTGGCTTCTCCTCGTATTGGTGCACATAAGATATATAAAGATTTATTAAAAAAATATCAAGAATTAGAATTAAATTTTATGAACTTGAGTTAAATAAAGGTAAAAATATGAATTTTGAAGAGCGAAAAAATTATTTAATTAAACAATATGAAGAATTGGCAACTCAAAAAAATGCAGTTGATGAACGCTGGTATAATGGCTGTTTTGAGCGTTATGTAAATCCCGTAATTACTGCGGAACACATTCCTTTGAATTGGCGGTATGATTTTAATAAAGAGACTAATCCATTTTTTATGGAGCGTTTAGGCGTAAATGCCGCCTTTAATTCAGGTGCGATTGAATTAAACGGCAAAATTTGTCTGGTTGTCAGAGTTGAAGGATTTGACCGTAAATCTTTTTTTGCGGTTGCTGAAAGTGATAATGGTATTGATAATTTCCGTTTTCGCAAGTATCCGATACAAATTCCGCAAACAAACGAGGAAGATGTTAATGTCTATGATATGCGTTTAACCAAACACGAAGATGGTTACATTTACGGCTTATTCTGTTCCGAAAGAAAAGACCCGAATGCAGCAAAAGGTGATACCTCATCTGCCGTTGCCGCTTGCGGAATTGTGAGAACGCTTGATTTGGATAATTGGGAACGCTTGGCGGACTTAAAAACTCCGTCTCCGCAACAGAGAAATGTGGTATTGCACCCAGAGTTTATCAATGGCAAATATGCTTTTTATACCCGTCCGCAAGATGGTTTTATCGAGGCAGGCTCTGGTGGCGGAATTGCTTGGGGCTTGTCTGAAAGTATCGAAAAAGCGGAAATTGCCGAAGAAATTATTGTCGATGAGAAACTTTATCATACCGTCAAAGAGGTCAAAAACGGTTGCGGAGCAACTCCGATTAAAACAAGTGAAGGTTTTTTGCATATTGCCCACGGGGTAAGAAATACCGCCGCAGGATTGCGTTATGTCTTGTATGCTTTTTTGTGCGATTTAAATGACCCGTCAAAAGTTATTGCGTCTCCCGGCGGATACTTTTTAGCCCCGTGGGGTGATGAGCGAATCGGCGATGTGTCAAATGTGGTTTTCAGCAATGGCGTAGTGGCAAAATCAAATGGCGAAGTATTTTTGTATTACGCCTCATCTGATACCAGATTGCATGTGGCGACAACCACGGTTGATAAACTGCTTGATTGGGTAAAACACACACCAGCAGACCCATTATTTTCCCATAAATGCGTTGCTCAAAGAATTGAATTAATCAAAAACAACGAAAAATTTTGCTTTTAAGTTCAAATTGCAACTAAATATTATAGAGAAATTTTATTTGTATTATAATTAATTTTCTTTTGTTAAAAAAAATAGAGAAAAATATTAAAAAATATCATTGCAATGCTTGTATTTTTGATTTTTTGTGCTACTTTATTTCAGAAAGCAAGAGAAACGGTTGATTTTGCTGCTTTTTCTTGAATGTTTTATTAAAATAAAAGGTTTTTGTAATATAAATTATTTTTTCGATTCGTAAATGAATAATTAAGGAGAGAGCTATGAGCGAAAAAAAATCAGGTGGCGGCGACTTTCGTTATGCAGTCGGAGAGAGCAAAGTTCCGTGGCATGCAGTCGGTGAATTCTTCAATAGTGAAGATGTTTTGGAAATGGTAAAATTTATCCTTCCTGATGACGGGAAAGCTGATTATCAGGAGAAATTGGCAACTGTGGCTGCCAATTTGGAGGAATTGGCAAAGTCAAGCGGTAAGGCAACTAAACTTACTTTAGGCAAAAAAGTCGCAGAAGCTGAAGAGATTTCCCGTAATTATTTCGGTTCGAAGTATGCTTGCTTCTTGGATAACTGGACAGGCGGTATGGAGATTGCTTACAAGCTCGCAGGTATCGGGGCAGGGGATGAAGTAATCATGCCGGCAGTAACTTTCATTGCGACTATGGCTTATCCTTTGAGCGTCGGTGCAAAAATCGTTTTTGCGGATATTGACCCTGAAACTATTAACTTGGATCCTGCCGATGTTGCTCGTAAAATCACACCGAAAACCAAAATGATTGTTCCGGTTCACTTGGGCGGTTATCCGGTTGATATGGATCCGATTATGGAACTTGCCGCTAAACATAACATCATGGTTATGGAAGATGCCGCACACGGTATGGGCGGTGCTTACAAAGGACGCAAATTGGGTTCAATCGGTCACTTCGGCGGATTTTCGCTCCATGAAGTGAAAAATATTAACTCTCTCGGTGAGGGCGGAGTTCTTTTGACCAGTGAAGATTTTGCAGGTTCACAGCTTGCCGGCGGTCGTTTCCTTGGACTTGATTTTACCCGTAAAATCAAAGATTGGTTGTATGATATTTCACCATTGACTGACCGTTTCGGTAATCCGCAGGTTGCTCAAAACCACTCTGCAACTGAAATTCAGGCTTTGGGTATGATTTTGCAGATGAAGCGTTTAGACCAAATTATCGCTATTCGCCGCGAAGCGGCAGAGTATATGAATAAAGTCCTTTCACAGGAAGAGGGGATCTTGGTCGAAAAAGCCGATACCGCTGATACTTACGGTACTCACCACTTGTACTTATTGCGAATTGATCCCGAAGTTGTCGGTGGCAATATCCAGACTCTTTCAAAGAAATTGCAGGAAAAAGGCTTGACCAATATTACTCACTTTGGTCCAATGTACCGTTTCAAAATTATGAAAGATTTGGGTTACGACGAGGAAGCAATCGCTAAAACTTGTCCGAATACAGAAAAAATGTTCTATCACTCATACACTCACTTGCCGCTCTATCCATTGACTCGTGAGCAATTGGAGTATCAAGCACAGGCAGTTGTCGAAGCAGTTCGTGAAATGAAACAGGGGAAATAAAAATGGCTTTAGCACACTATAAAATGTTGGACTGCACTTTTCCGGAAGTTGCAGAGTATTTGAAAAGTAATCAGACAATCATCATTCCTTACGGTTTAAGTGAGCAGCATGGTGCCCACTTGCCATTGGATACCGATGTCAGAAATGCTGAATATATCAGTTTGGCTTTGGCGAAAAGACTTAATTGCTTGGTCGCACCGACTTTGAATTATACCTTTTCAGGCGGTATGCTCCCCGGGACAATTAATGTTAAGCCCAACACTTTCAGCAACTTAGTCGGCGAAATTATCGAGTCACTTCACTTGCAGGGATTCAAAAATTTCATTATTGTTCCCGGTCACGGCGGTAGTGAGAGTCTGCTTCACTTGAAAGAATCTTTGCGAATTTTGAAGTGGCTTAATCCTGCATTGAATGATGCAATGATTCTTTTGACCCAGATTTGGGATTTCTCTCCGACTTGGTTCAATATGTTTGATGAGCGGGATTATCATGCGGCAAAAGCTGAAACTTCATTGTTGCTCTATTGGTGTCCTGAAGTTGTCCGCATGGACAAAATTATTCTCGATGAGGAAGAAATTGCCGAGGGACTTCGTCAGGATCCTGACAGTTACCAACTTCGTGAAAGTTTCACTGAACTCCAGCAGGAAGTTCTCCAAACTTCACAGCGAAAAGAGGTTAAAATCGGCGTAATGGGTTATCCATTTGAAGCAAGTCGCGAAATCGGTGAAAAAATTCACAATGAGTGTATTGAACTCGGCGGAGCGGCACTTGAAAAAGCAATTAAAGATGCTGACGAGGCTCGCAAGAGCGGTAAACGCATTGTCCACGACAATGGTGCACACTTGAAAATCCGTTCAGTTTAATAGTTGATTAATATTTAATACCGACACGGAAGATAATGATTTTTCTGTTGTCGGTATCTTAATTTATGGTGATGAAATGGCTTTAACTCATTACAAAATGATGGATTGTACTTTTCCCGAGGTGCAGGAATATTTGAAAAATAATAAAACAATCATTATCCCCTACGGGTTAAGTGAGCAGCACGGTCGTCATCTGCCGTTGGGGACAGATGTATTTACTGCTGAATATGTAAGTTTGGCTTTGGCGGAAAAACTCGATTGCTTGGTTGCTCCGACATTGAATTACACTTTTTCAGGCGGGATGTTTCCGGGGACAATTAATGTCAAGCCGAATACCTTGAGTAACTTAATCGGTGAAATTATTGAGTCGCTTCATTTGCAGGGATTTAGAAATTTTATTATCATGCCGGGGCATTGCGGCAGTGAGAGTCTGCTTCACTTGAAGGAGTCTTTGCGAATTTTGAAGTGGCTTAATCCTGCATTGAGTGATGCAATGATGCTGCTTATAAAGGTCAGTGATTTCTCAAAGACCCGTTATCAACTTTTTGATGACCGTGATTATCATGCGGCTAATGCCGAGACATCGCTTATGCTGCATTTAATCGGTGATAGAGTACGGCTTGAGGAATTGGCAACTGATGAGGAAGAAGTTGCCGAGCGTCTCCGCCAAGACCCTGACAGTTATCAATTGCGAGAGAGCTTTACCGAACTGCCGCAGGAAGTTGTGCAGACAAGCCAGCGTGCTGACATTAAAGTCGGAGTTATGGGTTATCCTGAAAAGGCAAATAAAGAGCGTGGTAAACAGATTTTCACGGAGTGTATCGAAGTCGGAGCAGAGGTTCTGGCTCAAGCAATTAAGGATGCCGATGAGGCTCGTAAAAGCGGTAAGCGAATTGTCCACGACAATGGTGCACACTTGAAAATCCGTTCAGTGTAGTATATTTAATCGGAGATTTGAAAAATGATGTTTTTTTTCAGTAATTGCTTAAAGTTTTTATTTTTGATGACACCGTTTTTTGTGTTATCAATGTTTCTTTCGATGACTTTGGGGTGGGGTGTCAGTGCTAAAAAGAAATTGGCAATCAAAGTCGGTTTTGCGGCATTGATTATCTGCTTGGCGGTGCTTTTCGGAGGCAAATGGATTTTTGAAGCTTTCGGAATTACACTTGATGCTTTCAGAATCGGTGGCGGAGCGATGCTTTTTCTCTCTGCAATCGGACTGGTTAATAGCAATGTTTTGGACAAAACCCAGCAGAAAGATGCTCCGAAATTTGATTCAAGCAGTCGTGAAATTTCAAAAATTGCCGTTGTACCTTTGGCGATACCGGTAACTGTCGGGCCGGCGACGATTGCACCGCTATTAATTGCCAGTGCGGAAGCAGGAACTTTTGTCTTGCAGTGTGTATTGGCAGCAGCATTAGTGGTTGCAGTTTTTGTGCTTACAATCATTTTGATTCTGTCATCATGGATTGAAGACAAGGTAGGAATTAACGTAGTAATTGTATTAAGTAAATTGACAGGTTTGATTTTGGCGGCAATGGCATCACAAATGATTTTCACCGGAATCATCAATTTTGTAAAGGCTTCGAATTTAATTCAAGGGTAGGGGATTATGACAAAGATTTCTTTGATTGAAAATGAAATTGATTTGGATAAATCAGAACTTCTTTATGATTTTCAAAATTTCAAAAAAGATGATTGGGATATTGTCCGAGGTGATTCTGATTGGATAATTACCGATAAGGCAATTCGGGGAATTTACAAGGGACCGGAATTACACAGTCAAATATTTTTTAATAAGGCAATTAAAGGCGATGTAGTTTTGGAGTTTGATGCGAAGTTGCTTGCCCCGTCGGAGCATGATATTATCTGGCTTTGGAAAACCTCATTTGAAGCCGAACCGTGGGGTGAAGGTTATTTGGGGTGTTTGGCAGGTTGGTACGATGATTATTTGGGGATTGAAAAACTCCCTGATTACAATGCGAGAGTTTTAGGCAGAACTTACCGATTGGAGCCTGAACGAGTTTATCACATTATTTCAGGTACGGCGAAAGGGCATAATTTTATAATTTTAGACGGAGAGTTGGTATGCTTTTTTACCGATCCGGCAGCACCGTCTTTGGATAAAGAGGGCTACTTGGGCTTCGGAATTTATCAATCAGATGCGGAGTATAGTAACTTAAAGGTCTATCGACCGAATCTTCAGCCGAAAAAGTTCGGTTATTAGTTATCAAAATTGAAGTTGGGGCATGGGTGAAAATAATGTCATCCATGCTTTTTTTTTGTGATTTTATCGGTGGATTTTTGAGTGTCTTTATTGAAAAATGGTCAAATCGGGTGTATATTATCTAATAATAACAACATTAGTTAAGGAACTTGAAATATGAGTGATTTTTTCAAAGATTTAGCAGAAAATCGTAAAAAGTTGTGGATATTTATTCCATTACTTTTGTTGTATGCGATTTCTTATTTTCATCGTACAGGCATACCGGGGACGGTATTTTCACAATTGCTTCAAGAGGGGTTTACCGCCGAAGCTATTGGTGCAATTGCTTCGGCATTTATTATGGTTTACTCGGTTTCTCAAGTTATTTCCGGGATGTTGGCAGATAAATACAGCGGAGTCAGGGTGGTAACAATCGGAGGGTTGTTGTTTATTATCGGTACTAATATGCTGCCATTTTGCCATTCACTTTTGATGATAAATGTATCCAGAATTATTGCCGGATTCGGTGCAAGCACGATGTATTTGAGTTTGGTTCGTGAAGCGGACAGACTTTTCGGCCGCAAAAATTTTTCAATTTTTTTAGGGATTATCTATTTTGTGGGCTATATCGGTGGGATGTGCGGAGCTTATCCTTTTGAGCGGTTGTGTGCCTATTTTGATTGGCGAAATGTTTTAATATGCCTCGGGGCAGTGACTATTATTCTCTATATCGTATTTCTTTTTGGAAAACGAGTTGAAAAACTCCCAAGCCCCAGTGCATTGCCGATAAGTTTTTTCCCTTTGCTGTCTATAATGAAAAACCCCTATGCGTGGCTTGTATTGTATTGTTCGAGTGTGAACTTCGGAACTTTTTCAATTATGCAAATGGTTTTCGGGAAAAAATTTTTGGAGGATTGCGGTAATTTCAGTTCAGCTACCGCCTCGATTGTAATTTCCTGCTTGACAATTGTCTGCATGACCTTGCTGTTGCTTAATGGTATTTTTATTCGAATGGTCGGAAATAGGAGAAAACCATTTATGATCGGGGCATCGAGTTTGAATTTTTTAACTACGGTGATGATGATAATGGTTCTCTATTTTGACTTGCCGAAATATTTTTTGATTATCGGATTTATCTGTTATGCGGTTTCGTCTGCGGGGACTCTGGCTTATACATTGACGGCACAGGAGATTAATTCCAAAGACATTATGACTTTGGCGACCGGGTTTAATAATATGGGATGTTACTTTTTTGTGGCGGCAGGGGCGTTGTTACTTGGGAAAGTTCTTGATCTATTTCTGCCTGCGGACTTTGCCGGAGGAGACTTTACCTATCCGATTCAGGGATATATTGCAGTTTTGGGAATAATTTTAGTTTTCTCCTTTATTGGAATTATTCTGATGTTTTTTGCCCCTGAAACCAAGGGGCATTACTTTAATTTGAGGTTGAAACTTAAGCCGCAAACAAAGAAAATAAAATAAATAAAAATAATTTGAAGTCAAAAAAACAGCATAAATGTTTCGCAACTAATGCTGTCTTTTATTTTCCTATTGATAAAAAATTAATTTACCCGCTTGAACTGAACATCTTGCTCGTATTCTTTAAGCAATTTCAGGAAGTCATTAATCGGAAGAATTTGATTTCTTTCCAAGTACTCTTCCCAAACTGCACCCCACGGTAAAGTTTTAATATCTTCACTCAAAGCAAGTCTGGCGGTGAAGTCAAATGAATTTTCTGCATCGCAAACTTCTTTAACGGGTTCAAGCATGCCGATTAAAAGAGATTTAAGCATATTTTGAGATCCGATTACCCACGCTCCGACTCGATTGATTGTAGCATCGAAATAATCCAAGCCGATATAGATGTCTTCCGCTCCGCAGAAAGCAATTTCCCGTCCGATATTCAATAGCTCATCATTCAAAACAATCACATGGTCGCTGTCCCATCTGACGCCACGGCTGACATGGAGCAAAATTTTACGCTGCAATGCTTTCAATGCAGAGAGTTTGTCTGCAACTGATTCAGTAGGGTGGAAGTGACCGCTGTCAAGGCAGATCAAAATATCATGCAATGCACTGTAAGTTAAGCAAAAATCATGCGAAGTAATTGTACAACTTTCGGTACCGATACCGAATAATTTAGATTCCAAAGCATCAAGTTCTAATTCGTCACTGATTTTT
>JAFTJQ010000038.1 GCA_017456285.1 Lentisphaeria bacterium | reverse complement strand
TTTTTGTTTAGGCGAAGTGAAACGAGCCAAAACTAAATAAAAAAGTTGTTGCCTTCGCTCACGGATGTGAGGAAAAATTTTGAGATGTGAAAATTTGAAAAATTTTCGCATCTCTTTTGGTCAAGGTCGCTGACCTTGCGTGGGGGTGTGGGGGCGGCGTTAGCCCCCACAAAAAAACAAAAATTATTTACTGCATTTTTTCCAGATTAGGAAGAAGATTACCCAGAGGATAATCATTGCTAAACTGAAGAAAAAGACAAAGCTCATTCCTCTTAAAAGCAGTAATGGAATTGCCAATGATGTCCAGATTCCGCCACCCATAATCGGTTCATGCAAGAGCTGCTTGTAGCCGAATGCTTCGGCGGCAGGGGTTTCGCTGTCGGGGTCGACTGTACGCAGGAGCAGTAAGCCTGTAGCGGTAACTCCGGTTGACTGTCCGAACTCGGCGATTCCGCGTTCAAACCATGCATCGCTGAAAATTTTCGGTGCGAGAAATAACACTCCGAGGACGTTTAATAAAATTCCCATGCCCGCCAAAATCATAATCGGCTGCCAGTTAGCCAGCACAAAGTCAAGTCGGATTGAGGCGATTGCCGAAACTACTAAAAAGTCCAATGCTGTCCCTGCAAGTCTTTGCATGGTGCCGTGGTCAATAATGTAATCAACTTTGATTACGGTAAAAAATTTCTGCACCAATAATCCGCCGATCATGCAGAGTGGAAACAATGGGAAACTTGCTAAAACTTTTAACTCTTGAATTTGTTGCGGCATGACGGTATTTAATAGTGCCAAAGCCTCTTTGATTACACATCCGAAAATGACTGCCAAACCGATAATTGCGATGTGGAGTGCAAAGGAGTCAATTGAATCAGATGAAACCGTTTGCTTGCCTGCAGCAGGCTGCATGTTATCGGGGTAGATGCCCCGTCTTTCGTGCAAAGGTCTATCCTGAAAGAGTCGGACATTTTTTGTCCAGCCCCTGCGGACTGCGATATTGATAAGCCACATTCCTATAACCACCCCTGCAATCATCCCGATTGTAGCCATGGTCAAGCCCAAATCAGTTCCCTCTGCCCAGCCGAGTTCTTTGAATGTATTGCTCAAACCTGATACTGTGCCGTGACCACCCTCAAATCCGACCTCGATTAAGCCTGCGAAGCCGTCGCTTACATGGTAAAGCGGTTTCAAAATAAAAAATACTGCCATTACTCCGATGACATATTGGGCGAAAGCCAGAATCTGTCCGTAGCAAAGTTGAGGGAAAGTAACGTGCCAAATCGCTTTTATTTTCGGAATTTTTACTCCAAGAAAAAGTGCGGCAAAAACAATGTTAATTAAAAATCCCGGCACGCTCGACCATGAAGAAGTGTAGTTAGAGAAAGTTCCGCTTGGGAAAGTTGAGAGCAGAATTAATCCGACAACACCGCCGATAACGGATGACGGCAGATACAATTTCTGCATAAAAGTTAATCGCATACGCAAAACTTTGCCGATAATCAGAAGAAAACATAATCCGCAAAAAGACAAAACAGCACTCATTTTTTTTCAAAAATCCTTTCTTTAATATTAGAATGATAAATAATAAAAGTTACTATATCACATTTTTTGCTATTTTCAATAAAAAAATGATAACTTTTACTGTTTTCGTATCATAAAAATATAGCATTTAAGAAAATTAATATTTATGGCTCATCGTCGATTCCGCAGAAAAATTGTTTTTAAAGGGCGATTTATAGGATTTATATTTTTTTGCAAGTGAAAATTGTGAAAATTATTGCATTTTTACCCGATTGTTACATTTTATTATCATATTGTTTCTTGTTTTTTTGAAAAAATATGGTATAATATACAGTGTAGTTGCAAGTAACAGTTTCAATTGTAATTTACTTGAACTGACAACCATTACTTCAATGGCTGTAAAAAATTATATTTCTGAATTTAATAATACAACTTGTGTTATTAAAGATAAATAAGGTTGAGGGACAAAGAAATAACCTCAAAAGTACTATTAATGAGGACGGTATTCCCATTAATATTTA
>JAFTJQ010000037.1 GCA_017456285.1 Lentisphaeria bacterium | reverse complement strand
CATCTTATCTCGCTCACGCACTCGTCAAACTTATCAAATAATTCACAACCAACGCTCCTCTCGTCCTGTCAACGGATTTTTTGAAAGCAGGTGTCGAGAGGCGAAAACTTTTTAACTTTTCTGCAATTTTGGCAAAAATTGCAGAAGGTTGAAAAAGTTGTTGCCTTCGTCCATGAATATGGATAAAAAATTTTGAGATGTGAAAATTCGAAAAATTTTCGCATCTCTTTTGGTCAAGGGCTGATGCCCTTGCGTAGGGGTGTGGGGACGGCGTTAGTCCCCACAAAAAAAACAAAACTTCTACCAACGAAGCCATGACCTTTCAACGGCAATTCCATACAGCCATACAGCACCACTCACAAAAAAAAGAACTGCTGCATTTTGCAACAGTTCCTAAATTTACCCAAAAAAAAAATTGGTACCGAAGGTGGGACTTGAACCCACACGTCCGTAGGACACAAGATTTTGAGTCTAGCGCGTCTGCCATTTCGCCACTTCGGCACGTTATGTGAATAATATACACCCGAATTAGTTATTTGTCAAGTCTTTTTTTTGAAAAATCTTGCAAAATTTCTATTAAGCTTCAAAAAATCGGCTTATCGGCACAATTTTATCCGCTTTTCCGCTTCGGTAGTCATAGGAAACGACTGCTCCGTCGAGTCGAATCAAACCTTTTTCAACCACATTCAATCTCCCCGGCATGCCGCTCGTGAATTTAGCAAGGACATCCTCGACTTCTCTCCCCAAAACGCTCGTATCACCGCCGACCATTCCAACATCGGTCATAAGTGCCGTACCATTTGATAAAATTCGACCGTCATTGGTCTGCACATGGGTATGAGTTCCTAAAACCGCAGTAACCCTGCCGTCAAGGAAATAACCCATTGCCAACTTTTCACTGGTTGCTTCCGCATGAAAATCAACGAAAATCGTTTTAACTGAAGCGGGGATTTTTTCGGTCAAAATTTTATCCACCGTTTCAAAGGGGCAATAAGCACTATCACGCATAAAAACTTTGCCCATCAAGCTGATAACTGCCACCTCTCCCCCTGCCGGATTGCGAAAAATTCCAAAACCTTTACCCGGCTGGGTATTATTAAAATTCGCCGGACGAACCAAATTATCAATCCTCGTAATTTCACTCTCAAACCCCTTTTGATCCCAAGTGTGGTCGCCCAGAGTAAAAACATTGACCACTCCCTGCATCTCCTCCAAACACTTGAGATTTGCACCGTTACCGCCTGCGCAATTTTCGGCATTAGCGATAACAAACTGGACATTAAACTCTTTTTTTATTTCAGGAACTAAATTTACTACCGCCTGCCGTCCGCCTTTGCCGACAATATCTCCGATAAATAAAATATTCATAACTTACTCCTCCTTGATTACAAATTGATTCTGCCGAAAACCTCTTCCGCCAAGGGGATAGAAACTGCCGCCCCTGCCCTGCTGACGGTAATACTGCTTGCCTGAGAGGCAATCTTCATCGCCTGCTCTGATGTAAATCCTTGCAGAACAGCACTTAAGTAGTAACCGCCGAAAGTATCACCAGCACTGGTGGTATCAACAACTTGAACTTCAACACACGGGGTGTGAAAAATTTTATCCTTTTTGCAATAATACGCCCCCCTCGCTCCGAAAGTCATAACTATTTCCGCATTCGGAAATTTTTCCGTAAGACGCTTCAGCATAACTTCAGGCTCGGCATCAACTTCCGCTAAAGTTGCCGCTTCAACTTCATTGACGAAAATTATATCGGCAAGTTCCAACGGATAAGACAAAACCGCTTGATTGCACGGAGCAGGATTAATGGCAATTTTAAGTCCGCACTCTTTTGCTTTTTCCATGATGTAAGGGATGTCATTAATCTCATTTTGGAGCAGCAGCCATGAATCAACTTCCATATTTTGCAAACAATTATCAATCTCATCACGGGTAATTGCACAATTCGCTCCCGGGAATAGAATAATACAATTCTGTCCACTGCGGTCAATTTGGATAATCGCATGTCCGCTCGGCACTTCAGAAGTAATCAGATAATCGGTATTCACTCCGCCGTCAACTAAAATCTGACGCAGAAATTCACCGTCTTTACCGATTTTGCCGGCATGAAAAACCTTGACACCTGCTCTGGCAAGTGCGATTGATTGATTCAAACCCTTACCGCCTGCAAACTGCGAAAAATTTTCACTGCTCAAGGTTTCTCCCGGCTGTACAAAATGCGGGACTTGATAAACCTTGTCAATATTCAAAGAACCGAAATTCAAAACTGATTTAATGCTCATCTATCTCTCCATTTCTTATTCTCAATTTAATTTTTCAATAACATAAGTCCGAAACTACAACGGCAATTCAGTTAATTCATCGAAAAAGTTAATTTGGTAATCAAACTCCTCGCCTTGAGTTTTGCCCATGCCGTAAGCTGCAAAAATTCTTCGGCAATCAGCCCGTCGTCCTGCCTCTAAATCGGTATAATGATCACCAATCATATAGGTATTTTCTTTTTTCACCTGATATTTACCCATAAGGTAAATTATTGCTTCAGGTTCGGGCTTAAGCGGGAACTCAGAATCACTGCCGATTATCTCATCCAGAAACTCTTCAATTCCGAGTTTTTTCAAAATAATCTCCGCCGCATTGCTGAATTTATTAGTGAAAACGGTCAAAACAAAGCCCTGCGATTTCAGTTTCGCCAATGTCTCAAGCACTTTCGGATAGGCAAAAGTATAATCAGTAGAGTGTGCCGTATAGTATTCTCGCATAATATCCAGACAAGTCGGAAAATCAAGTTCAGGAGCATCGGCAATTGCACGCTCAACCAACTTCGCAACCCCATTGCCGACAAAACTTCTAATCGTTTCGTCACTATGCGGCGGCAAATTAAATTTACTTCTCATATAATTAACTGCGACGGTCAGGTCTTTATTTGAATCAATCAAAGTTCCGTCTAAATCAAAAATCATCAATTTTTTATCGTTCATTTTCAATTAACTCCACTAATTTTGCTGCTATCGACTCATTATCAAGCCCATGTTTTTTTCGGATTTCATTGGTATTGCCATGCTCAAAAACTCTTGACTGCCAGCCGAAAGATGCCGCCAAATCGTAACAACTCGGCGCAATTAATTGTGATACTTCGCTTGCCAAACCGCCATTTATACAGTGATCCTCCATCGTAACAATCAGATGAGATTTCGCCCGATAAAAGAGTAACTTTTTATCAAAAGGTCGGATAAATCGCACATTTACAACCTCAATTGCAACTCCGATTTTTTCCTTAATCAAATCACGAATCTCCAAAGCTCTGTCAACTTCAGAGCCCATTGCCCAGAGTGAAATAATTTCTCCCTCTGCCGCAATTTCCGCTCTGCCGATGTCGATTTTTTCAGGGGGCAATTCAGGGGTAAAGGGAGTCCGACTTGCCCCCTTGCTGTAACGAATTGCCACCGGAGCAGGAATTTCCATAGCCAAATGCAGCATGGAGCGTAATTCATTCTCGCTTCGAGGCACCATAATCGTCAGATTCGGCATCTCCCGCAAAAAACCTAAATCATAAATGCCATGGTGAGTTGGACCGTCATCGACAATTCCTGCTCGATCAATGGCAATTAAAACATTTGCAGTCTGCAAGCAGACATCGTGATAGACACTGTCAAACGCCCGCTGCAAAAATGTGGAATACAAAGCAACTACGCTTTTTGTTTTTCCGCTTTTTGCCAACCCTGCGGCGAAAGTTACTGCATGTTCCTCACAAATCCCGACATCGTAGAAATTATCAGGATTTTCTTCGGCGTATTTAGTCAAAGCAGTTCCGCTTTTCATTGCAGCGGTGATGACTGCCAAATTTTTTTGTGCAAGTTCGCACATGGTAAATCCGAAAGTTTTCGGAAAACTCTGCAAACTCTCTTTGCACAAACTGCCGTCATTTTTATGAAACGCCCCGATCCCATGAAATTTCTCCGGGAAGTTTCTGGCATACTCGTACCCATGACCTTTCTCGGTAAAAACGTGGATAATCACTGATTCTTTGACATTTTTGGCAAACTCAAGTGTTCTGAATAAATCAGTATAATTATAGCCGTCTATCGGCCCCAAATAACGGATATTAAGAGCATTAAAAATTGTCCCTTTGGGGAGAATCAAATTCTTTATTGCCCGAAGTGCATTATTAATTATCTCGTCAAACCGCACTCGCCCGAATGAAATTTTCCGCAGAAAATTTTTCACCTTTCCCTTATTGTGCAAATACCAGCTTCCTGAAATAATTTTATTCAAATGAGCGGCGATACTGCCGACATTGGGAGAAATCGCCATTTTGTTATCGTTTAATATCACAATTACTTTGCCCTTGATGCTCTTTAGATTATTCAGTGCCTCAAGGGTCATCCCATTGCCGATTGAGCCATCCCCGATTACAGCAATCGTTTCACTCGCATCGGAAGTTAGAACTTTGCTCTCCGCAATCCCCATTGCCGCCGAAAGCGCCGCTCCTGCATGCCCCGCAATGAAACTATCATACTCCGACTCATCCGGATGCGGAAAACCGCTGATTGAATCAAATTGACGAACTTTCTTAAACTCCTCAGCTCGTCCTGACAAAATTTTGTGGGTATATGCCTGATGACCGACGTCGAAAATCAAACTATCCTGCGGAAAATTAAAAACTTTGTGCAAAGCAATCGTAAGCTCAACTACGCCCAAATTCGGCGACAAATGTCCGCCATTGACTGATACGCTGTCAATTATCTCCTGACGGATTTTCTGCGACAGTCCTTTGAGTTCATCAAGTGAATAATTTTTTAATTGCTGTGAGAGATTTTCTGCCATAAATTTTACTTATTTACCTCTTTAGCTTCAACATCAATCACATCGCCGTTATCAGCATTGTCAGCAGAATAATTTTTGCTCGCCTGCTTCTCGGCTTCCTCAAAAAAACTCTGCACCGCCTTTGCCGCCCGATGTCTGGCAATCAAATTCATAATTGCCAAAATCGCTACCACAACTAAAATTACCGGTAATAAAGCGACAATTATTGAGAAAACAAACGACAAAACAGCCGCTAAAACGATAATTCCGATAGCAATAATTAAATAACTTTTGAAAGATCCATTCATTTTGCAAACCTCCTTAATCCTTCATAGAGTACAATTCCCGCACTGCAAGCCAAATTCAAACTCCGATGAAATTGTCCAGTCATGGGAATTGTATATTGATTGTTTTGATATTTTTTATACAAGTAATCGTTTAACCCCTTTGACTCACTGCCGAAAACCAAATAAGCATCCTCCTCATAAGGACACTCCCAGAAACTTTTTTCAGTTTTGGTAGTGAAAAAATATAATTTAATATCCTGCGGATTTTTCGCCAAAAAATCCTCCCAGTTTTCGTAAATGTGCAAGTCAATGTACTGCCAATAATCCATGCCCGCCCGCTTCAAATACTTGTCGGTCAACTCAAATCCCAAGGGCTTAATCAAATGCAGTCTCGTGTCGGTCGAAACACACATCCTCCCGATACTTCCGGTATTTTGCGGAATCTCCGGCTCAAAAAGCACAATATTAAATAATTTTCTAACTCCGTTTTGATCAATCATCTCTTATTTTCTCATAAGTTTAGCGACAAACATCGAGTCGCAATTGTTATTTTTAATATCCGCCTGCAACATGCCGTCAGGGACAATTTCCCCATTTAACGGATTTACAAATTCAACCAACTTGAATTCCTCATGGCGTTTCAGAAACTCCCTAACGACTGCCTCATTTTCAACTAAAAAAATTGAACAGGTCGCATAGATTAAAAATCCCTCAATCTTAACTGCCGTACAACTTTTTTCCAAAATCTCCAACTGAATACGGCTGATTTCCTCAAGTTCGGAAATATCTAAAGTCCAACGACTCTCCGCATTGCGACGCCAAACCCCGGAGCAGCTGCAGGGCGCATCAACCAAAACTCCGTCATACTTACCGGCATTTTTCCCCTTAAAAAGTGAATTATCAAATTCCTTGGTCATAATATTCGGGAAAGCCGCCCGTTTGGCACGAAGTTTAAGGTCTTGAAGTTTGTAGGAGCGTATATCGCTTGCGACAACGGTGCCTTTTCGCTCCATCAAAGTTGCCAGTTGGAGGGTTTTACCGCCTGCACCTGCACAGACATCAAGCCAGCGTTCTCCCTTGTGAGGATTTGCAACCAAACCGATAACTTGTGAAGCCAGATCCTGAAGTTCAAAATACCCTTTTTTGAAACTTTCAAGCGTGTACAAATTCACTTTCGGATTATTCAGAGATACTGCCGTAGTAATTTTCGGGTGAAATTGGTAATCAAATCCGAGCGAATTAAATTCCTCAAAAAGTTCTTCAACTTTATCGGTCTGCAATCTAATCCACATCGGCGGTCGGCTTGCCAATCGCTCTGCCAAAATACTCAAATCAATATCTTTTGATATAAGTCCTTGAAAATCAAGCGGTATCACATCGCTTAAAGTCGCTTTCTCATCCATTTTCAATTCAGCAAAAACCCTATTTGCCATTTCAATCGGGTCGGAATTGTATTCAACGCTGATATTTTTTAACTCGCTTCGCCAGAAACGCATAGCGGCAAATTCACTCCCATCCAGCAATAATGCAAAATAGATAATTTTGCCAAGCGACAAAGCTGAATAATTTTCTCTCCCCTCTTTGATTGCCGCAAGTTCTTGAGTATCAAGGAGTTTTTGCACTATTCCCCAATATCTGAATACGGCAAAAATTGATTCATTAATAAATTGGCGATCCCGAGAACCGAATTTTTTATTGGCTCGGAAAAATGCAGAAACAACCTTGTCCAGCACCTTTCGGCGACCGAAAACTTCGACAAAGCAATGCTTCAATGCCGCTTCGCAAGTACGGCATTGATTTTTCAGTTTGCCTTCCGGCAAATTTTTTGATTTATCCACAGTCATTTTTCTCATAATACTATTAATTTAGCATAAAATAAAAAAATTTCACTTTTTTTTCGCTATTTTATGCAATATTTTTTGTAAAATAGTCGTTATAGTGTTATAATATAGAAAAATTAATAAAAAAAACACTTGAAGAGAGGGATATTTTTATGAAAACAAAAAAAATTGTTGCAGTAATTCTTTTGCTTTTAATTTTAGGCTGGCTCGGTTATCGAATTTATGTGAAAATCGAGGAAAAACAATCGGCAAACAGCAAAAAAAGTTCCGCCTTTGCCTTGCCGATTGAGACGGTAATGCCGACTCGGCAAAATATTCGTGACATGAGATTTTTTACCGGTTCATTGGAAGCAATTGCCACCTACAATGTTGCATCCAAAGTTAATGGTTACTGGGTCAAGCAGGGAAAAATAGAAATCGGTTCTCCGCTTAAACCAAATGACTTTATCGGTAAAATTGATGATGTTGAATATAAACAAAATTACGAGCAGGCAAAAGCTAATTACGAGGTGACTATCGCCGAACTCGCTGAAGCAAATGCAATTCTGGAACTTCGCAAGCGGGAGTATCAACGCCAGAAAGAATTGGGCAGAATTACCTCAAAAGCTTCTCTCGAAACTGCCGAATACTCCATGAAGTCTCAAGAGGCAACCGTCAAGGTCAAACAGGCAGAAGTCCTGCGTGAAACCGCAGAATTGGAGATCGCAAAAATTCAGCTCAATGATACTGTAATTACCAATTTGATAACCGATGAGGCAAGCCGCTGTTTCGTCAGTGAGAAACTGGTTAATATCGGAGATTTGGTTTCTCCGAATCAGGTAGTTTTGAAAGTCGCTGACATCGGCAAATTAAAGGCTAAAATTAATATTATTGAAAAGGACTATCCCTTCTTGTCCATCGGACAGAGGGCAGAAATTTCCACGGATGCTTATCCCGGCAAAACCTTTATCGGCAAAATCGAAAACATTTCTCAAACTTTGAATAAATCAAGCCGTCAGGCAACTGCGGAAATTGTTATTGAAAATCATTCACTGGAACTTAAACCGGGAATGTTTGTTCGGGTTTATCTCGACTTCGGCAAGCACGACAATGCCCAAATGCTCCCCCGAAATGCTTTAGTTACTCAGCATGAGCAAAGCGGTGTTTTCTGCGTGGACAAAGAGACTGAAACCGTAAAATTTGTACCAGTTAAAACCGGAATCGTAATCAATGATATGGTCGAAATTCTTGAGCCTGCTGAAATCAATTCACAAGTAGCAACTTTGGGTAACCACCTTCTCGTTGACGGAGCAAAAGTTTTAATCAGCAATGCAAATAAAAAAAACGAAGCGGATAAATAATTAAAAGGGAGAGTTTTGCATTATGAGTTTAGTCACTTTTTCAGTCCGCCGCCCGGTTTTTATCAGCATGATAAGCTGTATCGTCATCATTTTGGGCGGTGTTGCCCTCAAATTTCTGCCGATTGACTTAATGCCTGAAATCACCTATCCTGCAATCACCGTCAGAACCACTTACGATGATGCCGGTCCCGAAGAGGTTGAGGAACTTATCAGCCGTCCGATTGAACAGGCTTTGAGTGCGGTAACGGGGGTAAAGGAGATTACTTCAATATCCAGCGAAGAAAACAGCACCGTCCGAATCCTATTTAACTGGGGTGTTGATTTTGACGACGCCGTTGCCGATGTGCGTGACCGCATCGACCGAGCAATGCGAAGACTTCCCGATGATATTGACCGCCCGACAATTATGCGATTTAACTCCTCAAACATGCCGATTCTGCGTTTAAGCGTCGCAACCGACATGGACTTATTGAAAGCAAAAAAATTCCTTGAGGATCAGGTTGCTTACCGTATTGAAAGAATCAACGGAGTTGCATCCTGCGATATTTTCGGGGGTTATACACGGGAGATTCAAGTCCTTTTTGATATGGACAAAGCCCGAAGCCTCAACACCCGACTTGACACCATTATCTCCAAAATTAATTCAGGCAATGTTACCAGCCCTGCCGGAAATATGCATGAAGGGCGCTTGGAAGTGCGAGTCCGCACGCCGTGGAAGTACAAAACTTTGGATGAATTAAGAAATTTGGCAGTTGCAACCGGTGAAGACGGGGAAATTATTTACCTTCGTGACATCGCTGAAATTCGTGATACCGTCGAGGATGTATCCCGTTACGTCCGCGTGGACGGTCAGGACGGTATCCAAATGGCAATTTACAAGCAATCCTCAACCAATACCGTGGCAGTCGCTGAAGCGGTCAAAGAGGAACTTATTAAAATCAATAAAGATTTTCCGCAATTTAGAATTCAACCTCGTATTGATAACTCTGAATTTATCCGAACGGCCTTGGATTCCGTAAGTAATTCAGCGATTACGGGTGGTATTCTGGCGATTTTGGTGCTATTGTTTTTCTTGAAAAATGTCCGAAGTACCCTGATTATCGCGATTAGTATTCCGATGTCAATTATTGCTACATTTGTGCTGATTTATTTCTGCGGATTCACGCTTAATATTATGACCCTCGGCGGTTTGGCTTTGGGTATCGGGATGTTGGTTGACAATTCAATTGTGGTGCTGGAGAATATCACCCGCTTGCGAGATAACGGCATGGAAAGAATTGAAGCGGCAGAAAAAGGTGCAAGCGAAGTTGCAGTAGCGATTTTTGCAAGTACCATGACGACTTTGGCAGTATTTCTGCCATTGATGTTCGTGCAGGGACTTTCGGGAATTATGTTCAAAGAATTTTCAAGCGTGGTGGTATTTTCACTCGGTTGCTCCTTGATTGCGGCAATCTCTCTCGTGCCGATGCTGGCAGGAAAATTTTTGAATAAAAGCATTCACCATGACACCTCTGAAAAAGGATTGGGCAATAAATTTCTGGGACTGCTTGACCGTATGCTTGACGGTTTGGAGAATTTCTATGAAACAAGTTTAATTTCATCATTGAAACACCGCTGGATTGTTTTAATCACCGTGGTAATCATGCTTGCAGGTTCCTGCTTCCTTGTTCCATTTATCGGTACAGAATTGAATCCTAAAACCGACGAGGGAGTTGTCAATGTCAATATCGAGTGCGAAGTCGGAACCAGTCCCGAAGTAGTTCTCGAATTTGTAAAAAAACTTGAGCCGACAATCAGCAGAATTTGCGGAGATGATTTAAAAGGTTACGTCGCCTCCGCAGGCGGTTCATCATGGAGAGGCACAGGAAGCCACAATGGTTCTTTCTCAATTCGCCTCGTCAATAAAAGCGAGCGTGAACGTTCAAGCGAGGATATTGCTAATGAAATTGCTAAAGCTATCGGCAATGTCCCCGGCTTGAAAGTTCGTGCCAGAGCCAGTCAGTCAATGATGGCTTTCGGTTCAGGGTCAGGGGAAGAAGCGGTCAAAATCGACGTCCGCGGATTTGACCAGAATATCGCCCATTCGCTGGCACAGCAATTAATCATTATGTGCGAAGATACGGCAGGTGTTACTGACGCCAAACTCAGCCGAGACATCGGTTCACCCGAAGTGGAAATCAAAATTGACCGTGAAAAGGCAGCGGATTTGGGAATTACAGTTGAACATGCGGCAGATTCACTCCGAACAATTCTGGCAGGCAGAGAGGCAGGAGTTTTCCGTGAAAACGGTGAGGAATACGCCATTCTCGTAAAGGTCAAAGATGCCGATTACTTAAGCACCGAGGAGTTGCTTGATATGAGTATTCCTAATGACAAGGGTGAATTGGTAGTGCTGAAAAATATCCTGACCTTTGAAGCCGATGAGGGTGCAGTGGCAATTGAACGCAAAAATCAGGAGCGGGTGTTAAGCGTTTCCGCCAATATCTACAACCGGGATATGGGTGCAGTTATTGCAGATATTGATAAAGCAAGAAAAAATCTGGTACTGCCCGAGGGTTTTGCAATCCTCTTCTCCGGAGATTACGAGGAGCAGTTAAAATCATTCCGTGAACTTGCATTTGCTTTCGTGCTGGCAATTGTGCTGGTTTACATGGTTATGGCTTGCCAGTTTGAGTCATATATTGAACCATTAATTGTGATGTTTTCAGTGCCGTTGGCATGTATCGGAGTATTTTTGGCACTGTTTTTAACCGGCAGTACCTTTAATATGCAGTCATTTATCGGTTGTATCATGTTGGCAGGAATCGTGGTCAATAATGCGATTTTGCTTATTGATACGACTAACACATTTGTTCAAACTGATAAAATGCGTCTTTATGATGCAGTTGTGCTGGCAGGGAAAAGACGACTTCGCCCGATTCTGATGACCACATTGACAACGGTTTTGGGACTTCTGCCATTGGCATTTGAAATCGGAGACGGCAGTGAATCTCAAGCACCGATGGCACGAGTGGTAATCGGGGGCTTGATGAGTTCAACTATTATTACTTTGGTGGTTATCCCGCTTATCTACTATTCCATATTCAAAAAACGTTACGCCGATAGAGAACAATAAAAGAGTTGGGCGGACGCCTGGAAAGTCCCTTGGCAAATCACGATGGCGGTAGTCGCCAGTGATAGTTATGTGAAAGTTTGAGATACAAGGAATCGGGAGCGAAGGAGAGTTTTTTTATTAAACCATACACGCTTTTTGACAAAACGCTAATTAAACCATACTTTGGCAAAAAAATTTTCAAAAAAATAGTTGCATTTTCCTTTGAATCTGTTATAATTTAATTATAAGAATAATTAACTATACTTTTTTAAGGAGATTTTTTTATGACTGAAAATGAATACAATAGAGAGAGGACTCGGGCAACTAAACTTTTTGCCCGACTCAAAGATGACTTTTTTAGTTCCTCTAAAACTTTTGACGGCGTTATTGCCGTAAGTAAAGATCCTGTACACTACAGTGAGCGTGAGAATTTAAGTTACAAACCAATCAGCGAAAATTTACATTGGGGCGAACTTTGGGATAGTGCCTGGATTCGCTTGGACGGCGAAATTCCTGCTGACTGGGCAGGAAAAAAGATACTTTTTCAAATTAATCTCGGCGGCGAAGTTTTAGTTTTTGACAAAGACGGCGTGCCTTTCTACAGTTTAACCAATACAAGTTCACTTGCAAAACACTATCGCAAGGAGTATTTACACTTTACCGACAATGCACAAGCAGGCAAATTCTCAATTTGGATGGAAGTTGCCGCTAATGGGCTTTTCGGCGATGAGTGCAACCCTGATTATCCAGACCAGATTGCTGATTTCGGAACTATTCGCAAAATAACCTACGGTGTTTTCAATTCCGATGTTTGGGATTTTAGATTGGATATGGAAATTGTGATGAGTTTATTGCATTTTCCAAGAACTGCCGATGACTTCGGATTAGTTGACACCCCCGCTTTTCCGCCCAAAGGAGCAAGAGAGAAGCAAATTATGGCGATTTTGCGTGATGCGGTAAATGCTTACGGCGATAACCCTGATAATGCGATGAAAGCTCGTAAAATTTTAAGTCAAGTATTAAATACTCCTGCAATGGCATCGGCAATGCAGGTTACTGCGGTCGGTCATGCCCATATTGATACAGGTTGGCTCTGGCCGGTGCGTGAAACTATCCGCAAATGTGCCAGAACCTTTGCAAGTCAATTGACACTCATGGATAAATATCCCGACTATGTTTTCGGTGCTTCGCAAGCCCAGCACTACCAATTTATGAAAGACAACTACCCTGAACTCTATGCGAAAATCCGTGAAAGGATTAAAGAGGGACGTTGGGAAATTCATGGCGGCATGTGGGTTGAATGTGATTGCAATTTAACCGGCGGCGAAGCGATGATTCGCCAATTCCTCCACGGAAAAAATTTCTTCAAAAAAGAGTTTGGATTCGATGTTAAAAATGTCTGGATCCCCGATGTTTTCGGCTACTCTGCCGCCATGCCGCAAATTATGAAAAAATGCGGCTGCAACTACTTTCTGACCCAGAAAATGTGTTGGAATGATACCAATAAGATTCCGCACCACTGCTTCTATTGGAAAGGTATTGACGGCACTCGCATGCTCTCATTTTTCCCGCCTGAAAACACCTATAATACCACCCTCACCCCCGATATGCTCAACTTCGGAGCAAATAATCTCTGGGAAAATGATTTTATAAATGAATACATTTCACTTTTCGGTATCGGCGACGGCGGCGGCGGTCCGAAAGAAGAATACATTGAGCGTGGAATCCGCTGTCAGAATTTAGAGGGATGTCCGCAAGTTAAATTCGGGCGTGCCGATGATTTTTTGGCTCGATTGGATAAGTACGGCGACAAATTAGCAACTTGGGACGGCGAACTCTACTTGGAGATGCACCGTGGAACTTTGACCACTCAAGCGAAAGTCAAAAAAGGCAATCGCCGATGCGAAGAAGCTCTTATGGCAGTTGAGGCACTCTATGCAGGCAGTGAATTGGCTAATTATCCTGCCAAGGAACTTGACCGCTTGTGGAAACTTCTGCTGCTCAATCAATTCCATGACATTCTCCCCGGTTCATCTATCGGCATGGTTTATGAGAGAACTCACAAGGAGCATCAGGAGATTTTGGATTGCTGTTCCGACTTAATTAAAAAGTTCGGCAATTCCGAGGATGAAAATTCTCTTACCCTCTTTAACTCACTCGGAGTAAAGTTTAATGGTTTGGTGCAACTTCCTGCAAACTGGAGCGGGGCAGAAAATTATTCAATCCAGTACAATGAAAATAATTTGCCCTGCATTTATGTTGAAATGCAACCTTTTGAGAAGCGTTTGATTCGCAAAGAGACAGCCAAAATCTCTCCGCTTCAAACTTCAACTGAATTGGTTTTGGAAAATGCTCTTATCCGCTATGAATTTAATGATAAAGGCGAGATTATTTCTGCTTATGACAAAGAAGAGAATAGAGAAATTTTCTGCGGTACGGCAAATAAATTTGTTCTCTACCACGACCGCCCGACAGTTAATGACGCTTGGGATATTGAAAGTTGCTACGAAAATGAGCGATTTGAAAATATTATTCAGGCAAACACTGTTTCAGAGGTAACTTGCGGAACTTTATGGAGCGAAATTAATTTCAATTTGAAACTTGACAAAGCCGAAATCAAACAGATTGCCCGATTGAATCACAACAGCAAACAACTCGAATTTATTACCGATGTCGACTGGCATGAATCCCGTCGACTGCTCAAGGTCGAATTCCCGATTGCAGGAGTTAATAACAAGGCTCATTACGATATTCAATACGGCTACACTGAACGCCCCACTCATCGCAATACTTCATGGGATTGGGCAAAATTCGAAGTCTGTATGCACAAGTACATGGACTTGGGCAATGATGATTATGGCGTGGCAATTTTGAATGACTGCAAATACGGTGTCGGGGTTAAAGAAAATGTGGTCGGCTTATCGCTTCTGCGTTCACCCAAATATCCTGATACCGCAGCGGACATGGGACAACACTCATTCAGGTATGCGATTTTACCCCATACGGAGAATTTCCGAATTGCCGATGTCATGGAGAGTGCGGCGGCATTTAATAGAGAAGTTTTGGTGCTTGCGGGCGATGCAAGCAATAAGCCTCTCCCGATCGGACTCAATACAATTCGCGGTTGTGCGGTAATTGAATCAATTAAAAAAGCCGAAGACAGCGACAATTTGGTTGTGAGAATCGTTGAGAAACACGGCCGCAGTGCCGAAGCTGAACTGCAAATTACCGACATGAGCAAAAATGCTTATGAAATCGATATGCTTGAATGGCAGAATGGCGAAAAAGTTGAAAATAACATTCTCAAATTTACCCCATTTGAAATTAAAACAATTATCATTAAATAATTAACAGAAAGGAAAACAAAAAAAATGAGTTGGATTGATTGGTGTATTCTATTAATTCCTATGAGTTGCCTAATTGCTTTGGCTGTTCATACCAAGCGTTACGCCAGAAGTGTAGCAGATTATCTGGTAGCAGGTCGTGTTGCAGGACGTTATATTATCTGCGTCGGCGATTTAATGGCGGCTTTGTCAGTAATTTATCTTATCCAGATGACTGAGCAGTATTACAATGCAGGATTTTCTCTCACTTTCTGGAATGCAGTCGTTAATCCGATTTGGATTTTCCTCGCTTTAAGCGGATTTTGTATCTACCGCTGGCGTGAAACGAGATGCCTCTCAATCGGACAATTTTTGGAACTTCGCTACGGCAGTAAGTTTTTCCGTATTTTCTGTGCAACTATCCGCACAATTGCAGAAATGGTTACTAATGCCATCGGGCCTGCGATTGCGGCAAACTTCTTTATCTACTTTTTGGGATTACCGCATAAAATTATGATTTTCGGGGTAAATTTACCCTGTTACGGAATTGTAGTTGGATTGTGTTTGCTTTTGGCATTGATTTTCATTCTGCCGGGCGGCAGAATTTCTCTGCTGATTACTGATGCGATTCAAGGAATGGTTAGTTATCCGATTTTCGTAATGATTATCGGTTATGTGCTTTTGTATTTCTCTTGGGGCGAAGATATTTTGCCGGCAATGCAGAATCGTGTTGACGGTCAAAGTTTTATCAATCCCTATGATATGGAACAACTTACGAACTTCAATATCTTCTCACTGATTGTAACAGTTTTCGGAGGAATCCTGAATCGGGCATCATGGATCGGCAATGATATTTCAGGTGCAGGCAAAACTCCGCATGAGCAGAAAATGGGCAACTTAATCGGAACTTTCCGAAGCGGCATGTCAACTATGATGATTATTGTTCTGGCAATGATTACTATTGCTTTTATGAATAATGAAAAGTTCAAAACCAGTAGCAATTTCGGCATATCAAACACCGAAGTACGATTGGCTTTATCTAATAAAATTTTGGACGAAGTAGTTGAAAATGAAGCAGTTCGAGAACAAACAAAACTCAATTTAACCACTGTGAATGACCGATTCACCCATGAAGATTGGGAGCGTCCTAATTCACAAACTGACAATCCTGATACTCCCTACATGGACACCGTGCGTTCAACTTTGGGAGATACTCCGCAGGCAAGATTGGAATTTCAGAAATTCCGTTCGCTATACAGTCAGATGTTGACCCCGGTATTGTTGTCAAAAATTTTCCCGGTCGGAATGATTGGATTATTCTGCTTGCTGATGATTATGTTATTAATTTCAACAGATGACAGCCGTATTTTCAATGCGGCATCAACTTTAGTTCAGGATATTATCCTGCCCTTATGCAAAAATCAACTTTCACCGAATGCCCACATTTGGATATTGCGTTTTGCCTCAATCGGAGTTGCGATATTTTTCTTTATCGTATCGCTTTTCTTTGCGCAGTTGGACTATATTCTCATGTTCACAACCATCATGTGTTCACTCTGGCTCGGCGGAGCAGGCCCGATTATGGTCGGAGGTTTGTACACCAGATTCGGAAACTTGGTCGGAGCGTGGTGTGCGATTATTTTCGGGTGCGGAACAAGTTTACTTGGGCTTATCTGCCAGAGAAACTGGGCGGATATTATCTACCCATTTTTGGAGAGACATGGCTATGTTGATACAGTTGCAAAAATTCTGGAAGTTGCAGGAAGCCCCTTCTACCCCTATATTCAATGGGAAATGGATTCAGTTAAATTTCCGATTAATTCATTCGAAATTTACTTTATTTCTATGATTTTGGCTATCGCTACTTACGTTTTGGGGTCTTTAATCACCTACAAGCCATATAACCTTGAAAAATTACTCCATCGCGGAGAGTATGCCGATGAAAACAGTATCCCGCTGGTCAAAGAAAAGTGGACTTTGAAAAATATTTTCAATAAACTTGTAAATATTACCCCGGAATACACCTTGGGCGACAAAATTATTGCTTACAGCGTATTCGGATATAGTTTTGTCTATTTAATTTTGATAAGTTTCTGCGGAGCGGTTATCTGGAATTTATTCTATAGCTGGCCGATTAAATGGTGGAGTATTTACTTCTTTATAACCAGCTTGATTGTGCCGTCAATCGTTGGAATAATCTCCACTGTTTGGCTGACTTGGGGCGGAGTTAAAGACATCAAACAGTTATTTATCGACCTCAAAAATGTCAAAGAGGATGATAGTGACAATGGTCAAGTTTTAGAGAAATAAAAACAATTTTCCTTTCGTTTTGGGGACAGGTTTTGAAATTTATTCAGGGCTTGTCCTATTTTTTGTTTAAAAAATCAAAATTCATACTTGAATATTTGCTTTTGCTTGATACTTATGATTTTATGATTTTTTCAAAACATATAAATTGTGGTGTTTTAAGCAAAAATCACAAAAAAACAACAATATATTGTGTTTTTTATCTATTTAAGACTTGTTAAAATTGAAAAGTGTGCTATATTATAGTGTGAGACAAAATTAAGTAATAAAAAAGCTAAACAAGAGGTAAATTTATGGAATTCAAAAAAGGTTTATGGACTTCAGAGATAAATGTCCGTGATTTTATTCAAAATAATTATACTCCGTACAACGGCGATGAGAAATTTTTAAGTGCTCCGACCGACAGAACTGTCAAATTGTGGGAACAACTCTCTGAACAAATGAAAATCGAACGTGCCAGAAAGGGTGTTTATGATATTGATGAGAAAACAATTTCTACAATTACTTCACATGAAGCAGGTTACATCAATAAAGACTTAGAGCAGATTGTCGGTTTGCAAACCGATGAGCCATTGAAACGTGCAATTATGCCTTTCGGCGGAATCCGCTTGATTCATACTGAACTTGAGGCTTACGGCAGACAGATGGATCCGATGGTTGAACACGTTTTCAAATATCGCAAAACCCATAATGACGGAGTTTTTGATGTCTATACCGATGAGATGAAAAAAGCCCGCCATGCAGGAATTATGACCGGACTTCCTGATGCTTACGGCCGTGGTCGAATTATCGGCGATTACCGTCGTGTGGCACTCTACGGAGTTGATTATTTGATTGAGCAGAAAAAGCATGCGAAGTCAGACATGGTTATTGACGTAATGAATCCCGAAACCATCCGCAAACGTGAAGAGATTGCCGAGCAGATTAAGTCATTGTTTGAATTAAAAGAGATGGCTCAAAAATACGGTTTCGATATTTCAAAGCCGGCAACCGATACTCGCGAAGCTATCCAGTGGCTCTATTTTGCTTATTTGGCGGCAGTCAAAGAGCAGAATGGTGCGGCAATGTCTATCGGCCGTATTTCAACTTTCCTCGATATTTATGCTGAACAGGATTTGGCTTCAGGCAAGTACACCGAAAAGGAGATTCAGGAATTTGTTGATCACTTTATTATGAAATTAAGAATTGTCCGCTTCTTGAGAACCCCTGCTTATGATGAATTATTCAGCGGCGACCCGACCTGGGTAACTGAATCAGTCGGCGGAGCCTCTATGGACGGGCGTCACATGGTAACCAAAATGAGTTACCGCTTCCTGCACACTTTGGTTAATTTAGGGCCGGCTCCTGAACCGAATTTGACAGTACTTTGGAGTGTTAATCTGCCCGAGAACTTCAAAAAATTCTGTGCTAAAATTTCCGTAAAAACCTCTTCAATTCAGTATGAAAATGACGACTTGATGAGAGTTAAATTCGGCGACGACTACGGAATTGCCTGCTGTGTATCCGCAATGAGAATCGGTAAGCAGATGCAGTTTTTCGGGGCACGCTGCAATTTGGCAAAGGCACTTATGTACGCAATCAACGGCGGACAGGATGTTAAGTGCGGCGGCGAACAGATCGGCCCTGCAATCCGTATTTTGGCAAAAGATGAGTATTTGAACTACGATGATGTAATGGTCAATTTTGAAGAAATTACCGATTGGTTATCCAAACTCTATATCGACACCCTCAATATTATCCACTACATGCACGATAAATATTGCTATGAACGTATTGAAATGGCTTTGCATGATGAGGAAATCGTCCGCACCATGGCTGGCGGTATCGCAGGTTTGAGCGTTTTGGCAGACAGTTTATCTGCAATCAAATACGCCAAGGTCAAGCCCGTACTTAACGAAGCAGGACTGGCAGTCGATTTTATCACCGAGGGCGACTTCCCGAAATTCGGAAATAACGATGACCGAGTCGATAATATCGCAGTTGAAATCGTTAAAAGTTTCCAGAAAAAATTGGCAAGCCATTACGCTTACCGCAAAGCAAAACCGACTATGTCAATTCTGACAATTACCAGTAACGTCATGTACGGCAAAAAAACCGCTTCAACTCCCGACGGACGCAAGGCAGGTGAGCCTTTCGCTCCCGGAGCAAATCCAATGCACGGACGTGATGTCAATGGTGCAGTCGCAGCTTTGAAGTCAGTTTCCAAATTGCCGTATGATTACTCCGAGGACGGAATCAGTTATACATTCAGCATTATTCCCGATACTTTGGGCAAAAATGATGATGAGAAAATTGACAACTTGGTCGGCTTGCTTGACGGATATTTTATGGATCACGGTCACCACTTGAATGTGAATGTTTTAGTCCGAGAAACCTTGCTTGATGCAATGGAACACCCGGAAAAATATCCGCAATTGACTATCCGCGTTTCTGGTTATGCGGTGAATTTTATCAAGTTGACCCGTGAACAGCAGCTTGATGTGGTAAATCGTACTTTCCACCAAAAGTTCTAAAATATGTCATTTGCCGAAGTAAAAGGGAGAATTCACTCTTTTGAGAGTTTCGGTACGCTTGACGGGCCCGGTATCAGGTTTGTAGTTTTTTTGCAGGGGTGTTTTCTCCGCTGCAAATACTGCCACAACCCTGATAGTTGGGCGATTAACGGCGGAACGGAAATGAGTGTCGGCGAGATTGTCGCCAAAATTGAATCATGCCGAAATTTTTTACGGAATGGCGGAGTAACTTTGTCGGGCGGCGAACCGCTTTTGCAAAGCGAATTTACCCATGCACTTATTGAGGAGTGCCACAAAGCAAACTTCCATGTCGCAATTGATACGGCAGGGTCTGTACCGCTTGAAAAAAGCAAAAAAGTTTTAGATTCAGCGGATTTGATCTTGCTGGACATCAAGTCTTTAGACAATGAGTTGTGCAAAAATTTAACCGCTTTCGGCAATGAAAATGAACTTGCAACACTCGATTATTGTGAATCAATCAATCGTGATGTCTGGATCAGACATGTTCTCGTTCCTGAATTTACACTGCAAAAAGAACGACTGGAAGAACTTGCAGAGTTTTTAAGCCATTACAGCTGCGTAAAAAGAATTGACCTTTTGCCCTTACACAAAATGGGCGAATACAAGTGGCGTGAATTAGGTTTGCACGATGAACTTGCCAATATCAATGAGCCTACCGCCGCTGAAATTGAAATGGCAGAAAAAATTATCCGAAGTTACAGAAAATAAAAAAAGAAAGCAGATTATAATCCTCACGCGAATTCACAGTTGTACAATAAGGCTTGTTTTTGCAGGTCTTTGTACAAAGCCCCTGCAAAGTCCGCCCCTAATTAAATATTATTCTGAGAAGAATCTGCTTTCTGGAGTATATTATACTCTCTTTTTGCAAAAAATCAAGTACAACTCAATAGAAAAATTAAGTTTTCTCGGCTATGAAAACATGAAGTGTCCGTTGAAAGGTCATTAATACGTCGGTCAAAGTTATTGTTTTTTTTGTGGGGAGTTGATTGCACTCCCCACACCCCAGCAACCAGCCATCAGGCTGGACGATTGTAATTTGAGTGGGTGTAATATGGCGGTTTGGTGCTTGCTTCAATGTGGCAAAATTTTCGAGTTGTCCTCCCGCTTTTTTGCGGAATGACACCTCAAATCTTTTGCCACGAATTGCCACACAACGGGGGAGATTGCCACTTGTCGCTAATCGCTCCAAGTTACTCTCCCCCTTTGTATTCCCCCTCTTCCTTACCGTCGAAAGGTCGAAAGTGCGTTGGTTGTGAATTATTTGACAAGTTTGACGAGTGCGTGAGCGTGATAAGATGCAAAGCATCTGTTTGGTCAAGGTCGCTGACCTTGTGCGGAGTTTGAGGGTGCAGAACCCTCAAAAAAAAGGCGGTGGCTGATAAAAAAAGGCGACAAGCCTGTCGCCGACCACCGCCCGTCTGCGTTAGCAGACAATTGAATTCTCGACTCAAAAACTTTTACCCAATCCGTCCAAACATCAGCGTGGAGCTGATGCCAGTAATTGGATGCATGAATGTATAGCGAGGAGCGACACCTTATTTTACTATGTCTCCATTGATAATTTTTAATTTTTTAATTTTTGCGTTTGCAATTTATTCATATTGAGATTATATTAACTCAATTTCTATAACGAAAGGATTTATTAACTTAAAAAATAAAAAAACAGATAAAAATTAGAGATATGAACTGATTGTAAATCGTCGAATCCAGAACTACCACTTCTAAAATAGATTGATTGCAACAATATGTTTATAATTGGGACATACCAAGTAT
>JAFTJQ010000008.1 GCA_017456285.1 Lentisphaeria bacterium | reverse complement strand
GTGGGGAGTTGATTGCACTCCCCACACCCCAGCAACCAGCCATCAGGCTGGACAATTGTAATTTGAGTGGGCGTGATATGGCGGTTTGGTGATTGCTTCAATGTGGCAAAATTTTCGAGTTGTCCTCCCGCTTTTTTGCGGAATGACACCTCAAATCTTTTGCCACGAGTTGCCACACAACGGGGGAGATTGCCACTTGTCACTAAATCGCTCCAAGTTACTCTCCCCCTTTGTATTCCCCCTCTTCCTTACCGTTGACAGGACGAAATGGGCGTTGGTTGTGAATTATTTGATAAGTTTAACGAGTGCGTGAGCGTGATAAGATGCAAAGCATCTGTTTGGTGCAGGTCGATGACCTGCTTCGGGGAGATTGAGGGGCGGAATTAGCCCCTCAAAAAAAAGGCAGCAAGCTTGTTGCCGTCCACCGCCCGTCTGCGATAGCAGACAGTTGAATCCTCGACTCAAAAAATTTTACCCAATCCGTCCAAACATCAGCGTGGAGCTGATGCCGTACCGATTTAATCACCAATATACACAAATATTATTTTTTCTGGATTCTTCGCTACGCTCTGAATGACGAGTTTGGATTATCTCTGCCGCCGTTGCAAAATCAATTTTGACGTCATGCAGAGGAGCGAAAGCGACGAAGCATCCAGTCTACGAGCCGCCAGGCTCGAATGTAGTCGCTCCAAAAGAGCGACACCTGCCGTAATTCATAATTCTTAATTCTGAATTCTTAATTTTTTTAGCACGACACCTACAATAATTTATAATTCCCCTGTCCTCCATAGCCTTTGGCGACGGAGGATGCATTCTTAATTCTTAATTCCATACATCCATAAAAAAACAGGATTAGCATTTTCACGCTAATCCTGCTCGTTAAAGTTCAAAAATTAGAAGTTATCGGTATGAACTTCAAAATATGCTCTCGGGTGCTTGCAAACCGGACACATCTCCGGAGCATTGGTTCCGACATGGATATGACCGCAATTACGGCATTCCCAAACGGTGGTTTCAGTTTTCTCGAAAACCTGACCTTCTTTGAGGTTTTCAAGAAGTTTCAAATAACGCTCTTCGTGGCGTTTTTCGATTTTAGCAACGCCGGCAAGCTGGGCAGCCAATTCTTTAAAGCCTTCTTCAGCAGCGACTTCTGCAAATTCTTTATACATCTGAGTCCACTCTTCATGCTCACCTGCGGCAGCAGCAGCGAGGTTCTCCATGGTATCACCGATACCGCCCAAAGCCTTGAACCAAAGTTTGGCGTGTTCTTTTTCGTTATTTGCAGTTGCTTCAAAAATAGCGGCGATCTGCTCATAACCCTCTTTTTTAGCCTTGCTTGCGAAGTAGGTGTACTTGTTTCTTGCCTGTGATTCTCCGGCAAAAGCGTAAGCCAAATTTGCTTCTGTTTTACTTCCTTTAAGTTCCATAATTAATTCTCCTGTTTTACATGTGTTTTAGGTTAGAAAGTTTTATTGTTCAACATTTTCGTTAGCGACATTCACAATCGGAGTTTCGACAATTTCGTATTCTCCGGTCATTTCTGCTTTTTTGAGATCGGTCAAGTCAGAAATCAAACGGGAAGTGCGGCGTTGTTCTTTCAATAATTCTGCAGTAATTGTCTGCAACTTCTGCATCTGCGAAGCGATTCCCGTCAAATTCATATCAACGCTTTTCTCCATTTTTTTGACCAAAATCGCCATCTGTGAGATTTTAATGACTCCGAGCATGATAATCAACCAGCTCAAACTCACCACTGTGATTATTGAAACAACTTCCAATGTAGATAATCCGTTCATAATACCCCCTTATTTTGTAAATTTTGGTGTTCCTTTACTTATTATAACCCCAACTTTTAATTTTTCAATCAAAAAAAGCAGATTTTTTCAATTTTTTAATAAATTTTTGCTAAAACATCCTCTCCGGAGTCACCGATTTGTATTCCCAATGCCGCTGCGGCGGCACTTAACTTAATAACTTTCGCCTGACGCATATCGTCAAAATTTTTGACTCCCGTGACCACTGCAATCGCTTCGCCGACCTTATCAGCGGTCTCGATATTGAAATATCCGCATCCGAGGACACCTTTAGAACCGCCGATAAAAAGTAATGTTGATTTCGGGAATTTGACGCTGTATGCATCAAATTCCATGCCATTAATTAAAAGTTTTTCCATATTTTCACTCTTTCTGACTTGTAATAATTATTTTATCTGTTATTATAATATAACGGAATTTTAATAAAACAAATTAATTTATGAAAATAATGAGAAAATTATAGGTTTTTTATGAAATATGTCTATACATTGAAACTTGATAACGGCGTGAAAACCGATATTTTTGCTGACAGCTCCTTGGAGTTAAAAGTAAATGATACCTGCGTTTTCCGCAAAAACTTCTATCAGGACTCCGGCGTAATCACCAGAGTCGGCATGGAATACGACAAAAGCAAATTCTCTGAAGAAATCGGCGAGGGCATCCGCAAAGCCAACATGCACGACAAAAGTTGTATCAGCGAAAATCAAATGCGTAATAAAAGTGCCATTCGCACTGCCCAGAAATTCGTCGATGATTTGAAACTCGAAATGAAGTTGTTAAATGGTCATTACACCTTGGACGGCAAGCAGTTAACTATTCAATTTACTGCTGACGGCAGAGTTGACTTTCGAGAATTGGTCAAAGAATTATCCAAAGCACTCGGCACCAGAATTGAACTTCGCCAAATCGGAGTTCGTGATGAGAGTGCTATTTACGGCGGAATTTTTATCTGCGGTCAGGAACTTTGCTGCAGTAAATTCCTGAAATCATTTGATTCAATCAATGTCAAAATGGCAAAGGAGCAGGATTTATCGCTTACTCCGAGCAACATCTCCGGGGTCTGCGGCAGATTGAAGTGCTGTCTCAAGTACGAGCATGACGGTTATATCGAAATGGAGAAAACCATGCCTCGCCGCGGTGAATTGTGTACCACCCCCGACGGCAAGGGCAAAGTTACCGACCGCAACTTATTAACTCAAAGCGTAACTATTCAATTCGAGGGAGGCAATACCAAGCGTTATCAGGTCAGCGAAATTAAATTCAACAACCGAAACAAAAAGCTGAAAAATCCCGAATTTGAAGAAAATCTGGAAGAATTAAAAAAACTTGAAGATTAGTTAAATAGTTATAAATCAAGCTATTGCAAGAACCTGCAATAGCTTTTTTTTACGCCATCATCTAAAATTTTAACGCTTATTAAATTCAGACGGCGACTCCCCCATAATTTGCTTAAACTGCTTTGAAAATGAATATGGATCAGGGTAGCCGAGTTTTGCGGATATTTCTTTAATTGAATACTCTTTTCGCTTCAACAATTCGCAAGCGATATGAATTCTGGCTTTTATCAAAAATGCATTCGGCGACTGTCCGGTAAACTTTTTGAACTCTTTTCGGAATGTATCAAAGCCCAACCCGACAGTTTCTGCTACATGGGCAATATTGATTGCACTTCTGGCATTATCGGTAATTATGCGGATTGCCTCCTCAATTTTATTGATATATCGCCCCTGATTGAGAGTATTTTTGCGAGCATTGAAGTATATTTGATTAATCATTGCAAGTATTTGACCGATAATCACATGTATCTCATCCAAGGTTGCATAGCGGAGACGCTCTTTCAACTCCAAGCCCATTTGCGGATATTCAGCATGCACCCCTGCTTCCCAAGTTCGTTGCAAAAGTGCAGGCATTTCATTATCACGCATCATCTCGTAAATTGATTTATCCAAGTAAAAAAACATCTCCAAGTAATTATGGGTGGAAACTATCTCCGTAGAGTGAATTACCCCCGGATAGCGTTGAAATACATCTCCTGCCCTCAATAACTTTTTTTTGCCGTTCTCATCAACCACATAAGTCTGGCCCGATAGAATATAAGCAAAGGTGTAATTGTGAGGAATATCATCAATTTTGTTGCCGTACCCGGGAGGAAAACTGATAAAGCCGATACCACACCGCAAATTTTTTTCAGAATAACGGCGATAAATTGACTCGGTTTTGTATAATTCCGAGAGTTTATTAAAGTTTTCAGTTTCAGACATTCAGTGATCCCTAAAATAATTCCGTTCAATATTAAATTACCGTGATTTGCGGCGAGACAGCACTTTGGCAATTACAATTGACAAAATCAGCGATACTCCCAACAGCATCGGATAATAGAGCGTTCCGATAAGCGAGAGCGAGGAAATTTTAAGTCCGGCTCCACGCGCAATTCCGATAGCAATTAATATCTGTGCTCCGTATGGAATTAAGCCCTGTACCACACATGAAGCAGTGTCAAGAATGCTGGCAATTCTTCTCGGATCACACTTGTATTTATTCCCAAGTTCTTTGGCAATCGGCCCTGCAATCACGATTGCGACGGTATTATTCGCCGTAAATAGATTAATTGCCCCGACCAAAAGCATAATTCCGAATTCACAGCCATATTTGGACGAAATTGCTTTCTCTATTTTGCTCATCAAGTAATTAATGCCGCCGTTGTATTTAATAATGCACAGCAATCCACCTGCCAAAATTGCCACAATCAAGGTTTCCGCCATTCCGAGCACGCCCTCCCCCGCAATCGCCAAACCTTTCCAGAACTCCAGATTCCCGGTAAATATGCCAATCATCATCGTCATCAAAGTACCGGCAAAAAGCAGTGCCATCACATTAAAATTCAGCAAAGCCCCTGCTAAAATCAGAATGTAGGGGGCAATCAAAATTAAATCCAGCCATGAACTTGACGGCACTTCTCCGCCGCCTTGAATATTCATCCCGGCAAAAAAGTAGAGTCCGAAAGTAATCAATGCCGCCGGCAAAATCATTTTGAAATTCATAATAAATTTATCACGCATTGCCACATTTTGAGTTCTGGTTGCGGCAATTGTGGTATCAGAAATCATTGACATATTATCGCCGAACATTGCGCCGCCGATCACTGCCCCGATCATTAATTCGGGCGGAATATTCAGCACCGATGTAATTCCTGCCGCAATCGGAGTTAAAGCGGCAATAGTTCCGCAACTTGTTCCGATTGCCAGCGAAATAAAGCAGCCGATAAAGAAAAATTCGGGCAAAATCAGACTTTCAGGAATCAAGTGGCGAGAAATTCTAACTGCCGCATCCACCGAGCCTGCCCCTTTGGCGACTGCGGCAAAAGCCCCTGCCAGAACGAAAATTAAGCACATAATCATTATGTTGCTCTCTCCCATTCCACGAGCATATATTTCCACTTTTTCTGCAAGTTTCTGACGTTTATTTTGCCACAATGCCACCGCCGAAGCGACTATAAATGCAATCGGCATCGGCACGCAATAAAAATCTTTTGCCCAAATCGACAAACCTAAATAAAATACCAAGAATACCAAAAATGGAATCAGGGCGGCAAAAGAACTTTTCGGAGTTTTCGTTACATACATTTTTCAATCCTTTTTACATTTTATTAAAAAAACTTACACTCTTTCTCGCTTAACCACAAATTATCTGCCGCATTTCCTATTCCCAAAACCCATTCAATATCGCTTTTATCAGAATTTGCAGCAACCCCTGCCAAAAGTTTATAAACTCCTTTGGCAAGTTTAATTTTTTTGTATTGATTTATCGGACAGCGGTGAAAACTCGGAGTCATCCTGCCGCCGTCACGCCCGAAGAGAAATTCACCATTCAAATAAACCTGCGACGGGGCAGGAGTATTGAACATAATCACAACTTCTTTATCGACAAACAGTTCAAAGGTAAATTCCATCAGATAGAGGTTATTAGCCGGTACAATTTCGGACGGAATTGAGTTATAAAATCCATTAAAAACCCTCTCCTCGTAATTTTCAGGCAAAGCAACCTTGAATTTTCCGGGATCAGCCAAACACCACGGAGCGAAAATTCCGCATTTAGCACTTAATTTGTATTCATAGGTGCTGACTTTTTCTTCGGGGACAGTGAATTCAGGCAATCTCTCACGCAACTCCAAAATCATATCGCACAATTCATGCAAGGTTGCAGGAACTTCAATATCGATAATTTGCGGACTTAAAACGCATTTATCCCCGATAGGGTCAAGCCATTCGGACGGAATTTCACCCAAAATTCCCAAAATCGCACCTAAAGTTGCCCCGGTACAGTCGGCATCTTCACCGCAATTTACGGCAATACAAACCGATTTACCGAAGTCGCCGCCGCCGAGTACAAGTCCGAGAATCACAAAAGGAATATTCATTATCACGTCAGTAAAGTTATCACTGCCGTATTTCTGCATAATTTTCTTGCGGATTGCCAAGTAATCATCGGATTCACTGCACCAATTAAGGGTATCACGAATCGCTTTTGCCAACTCACAATCTTGCGGAATTTCACGCACCCCTGCTTCAATAACTTCAAAAATATTGTTATTTACAAAACACTCACTCTCCAATGCAGCCAAAAATTGTGCCGCATAAAGCCCGTCCCCGACATGGTCGATACAACCGTCCTCATAGGCATATTGTGCCGCCAAATGCGGATCTCCGGGGGCAAGTGCCGCCCATAATTCACTGCGAATCGCCGCACCGAGTCCATTGACGAAAAAATTATCATAACTTCCTGAACGAGATGGATTTATCCCCGAAGCCATATTCCGCAACGCCACTCCGTACTCATCGAAGCAGAATGTTACATGCTTGAGCCACATATCTTTGAATAGATTGCGATTGATTTCCGGTTTTTTCATTTTACTCAAATAGCATACAGTTAAAATCTGCAAATCCAAGTCATCATTCGGCAGCATTTCAGTCGGCACAGGGTCATAAAAACTTAAATTCAAAGGCCCAGCAAACCCTTCATACGGGGCTCCCAAAGTTCCTCCTGCCGCCTTACCTAAAAAGCAATTAATAATTTTTGAACGAAACAGCGTTTTATCCATGACAAATCTCCTAAAATATGTATTTTCGATAAAATAATTCCACTTGCGGCAAAAAGCAAATCATTTTCAATATAATCTTGCAAAAAAACAGCACACTTTTTGCAAAGATATTTGTAAAATCGCAAAATTGGTGTATCTTATTGAAAATGATATTTAATTAATGGAAAGGCTAAAAATATGACTAAACAAGTAAGAACCCGTTTCGCTCCGAGTCCGACCGGTTTTATGCACGTCGGCAATTTAAGAACCGCTCTGTACGCCTATTTGCTGGCAAAATCTCAAAAAGGCAATTTCGTACTCCGAATTGAAGATACTGACCAAGCCCGCTATGTTGAAAATGCAGTAGAGGTAATTTACGCAACTTTGAAATCCGCAAATTTAATTCACGATGAGGGGCCTGATGTCGGTGGGAATTACGGTCCTTATATCCAGAGTGAACGCAAGCACTTGTACAAAGACTACGCACTTGAGTTGGTCAAAAAAGGTGCTGCTTACTATTGCTTCTGCGAGAAACACGATGAAGATGAAGAAGTTTCACAGGATGAAAAAACTTTCATCGAGGGTTGTCCCGGACATTGTGCAAATTTGAGCGAAGCTGAAATCGCCGAAAAACTGGCAAAAAACACCCCTTATGTTATTCGCCAGAAAATCAATCGTGACGGCTCAACAACCACTTTTAACGACCTCGTTTACGGTGAAGTTGCCATTGAAAACAAAGTGCTTGACGACCAAATTCTGCTCAAGCAGGATGGCATGCCGACTTATAACTTTGCAAATGTCGTTGACGACCATTTGATGAATATCACCCATGTGGTCAGAGGGTCAGAGTATTTGTCTTCAACTCCGAAATATAATTTGCTCTATCAGGCATTCGGCTGGGATATTCCCGAATATGTGCATTTACCCTTGATTATGGGCAGAGATGCCGAGGGCAATGTCTCCAAACTCTCTAAACGCCACGGCTCAGTAAGTTTTGAAAATTTGGTACAGGAGGGATATTTACCTGAAGCGATTATCAACTACATTGCATTGCTCGGCTGGTCACCTAAAAGCGATCGGGAAATTTTCACTTTAGCTGAACTTACCGAAGCATTCAATACCAACGGACTTAACAAGGCTGCGGCAATTTTTGATTACGGCAAACTCCGCTGGATGAATTCAGAGTATATCAAAATGATGTCGGCAGATGATTTTGCGAAAATGGCTAAAGCTTTTGCTCAAATCGACGGAACAGCACTTGAATCAAAGTGGCAGAGTTTAGCAAATTTATTGCAACAGCGAACTGAAGTTTTGTCCGATATTCCGTCAATGATTGACTTCCTGCTTGAACAACCTGAATACGATACCAGTCTTTTTAATCACAAAAAAAGCAAGGCATCGCCCGAAACTGCCAAAAAAGTTATTACCGATTTGCTCCCTGAATTTGAGAAATTGGCAACTTTTGACGGACAAGCAGAGCAGTTAAATCAGATGATTATGGACTATGCTGCTCAAAATGAAATCAAAGTCGGTCAGCCGATGTGGGGCGTGCGTATTGCAGTTTCCGGCAAAACCGTTACCCCCGGAGGCCCCGGTGAGATTATGGAATTACTCGGCAAAGAGGAAGCCTTGAAAAGACTTAACAAGGCTTTAGCCTTAATCGGTTAATATGGAAAGGATAAAAATTATGAAAAAAATTACCTGTGTCGTGCTTTTAAGTATCTTTGTTTGCGGAATTTCTTACGCAAATCCCTACACCAGAGCATTGCAGAAAGCCAGAGATGTCAGAACTCAAGTTGAAGAGGCTTCAAATCCCGATAATTACTTTGAAGAAGAGACTAAAAAGGTCAAAAACGAGGTCAAAAAGACTGAACAACAAGTCAAAACCGAAGTAAAAAAAGTCGAAGAACAAGTTAAAGAAGAAGTTAAAAAAGCCGTTAAAGAGTGTGTCTGCCCAAATTGCAAGTTAGTCTATCAGGCAAAGTTGAGAGTGAAACACACCAAGGGCAAAATCAAATATGTCCCCCCGAAGTGTCCCTGCTTAGTCGGCGGAAAATGCCCGGTAAAAAAATAGTAAATTTTAACGAAAACTGACAAAAAAAGATGCTTTTTATTTTCCAAAATAAAAAGCATCTTATTTTATTTACGTTCGCGGCAGATTCTAAAGTATCATACCTGCAATCCAACCGAAAAGCAACAGCGGAATATTGAAGTGGATAAATGTCGGCACGGTCGAGTCATAGATATGATCATGCTGTCCGTCGGCATTCAAACCTGCGGTCGGGCCCAAAACAGATTCAGATACCGGAGAACCTGCATCACCTAACGCCCCCGCAACCGCCACGATAGAAAAAGTGGCAATCGGACTTATTCCCATTTGCATACACAATGGCACATAAATCGCCGCAATCAATGGCACTGTCGAAAATGATGACCCGATTCCCATGGTAATAACAAGCCCGATAAAAAGCATCATAAAGACTGCCAAGCCTTTCTGATCTGCCATTCCATTTGAAATCATATCGACCAACTCTTTGATTGCACCGGTTTCTTTCATTACTTCGGCGAATCCGCTTGCACCGATCATCACAATACCGATTCCGCCCATGAGGTAAATTCCTCTGGTGAAAACATCTTGAGTATCCCGAAGCGAAATCACTCTCGCTATCACAAAAACCAAAATTCCCAACAGCGAAGCAATTACTAATGAATCCAATAACATCTGACCTAAAAATCCCAAAATAATTGCCACTACCCCTGCAATAACATACAACGGTTTAATTTGAATATTTTCTGCAACTACGACTTTAGTTTTTTCCACATCGTAATCTCTCGGCTTCCGATAACTTACAAAAATTGCAATTAAAAGCCCGATCAGCATGCCCAATGCAGGAATCGCCATAGCTTTAGGAGCGATTGACGGGTCAATATCCAATCCATTTGAAATTAAATTTTTGACAATCACCTCATGCAGAAAGATTTTACCGAAGCCATAGGGCAAAAACATATAGGGAGTAATAAGACCGAAGGTCAAAATGCAAGCAATCATTCTTCGGTCAAGACGCAACTTTTCAAAAACATGAAGCAAAGGCGGAATTAAAATCGGAATAAAGGCAATATGTATCGGAATTAAATTCTGTGAAGAAATGGCAATACAGGTCAAAATAAAAAGCAAAATATACTTAAATGCAAAAAGTTTTTGAGGGGTATTCGCCATGCCGATTCGCTTAAAAAGCAAATGTGCCAATAACTCTGTGATCCCTGACTTGGAAATTGCAATAGAAAATGCACCCAACATCGCATAATTAAAAGCAATTTGTGCCCCATTCCCCAGACCTTTTGAGAAAGCATCCATCGCAACTATCGGATTCATTTCCGCACATAAACCACCGACAATTGACGCAATGATCAATGAAAAAACCACATTCAACCGACAAACCGCAAGCACCAAAAGCACCACCACAGCAATCAATACCGGGTTAGTTAAAAGTTCCAACCACATAAAATTTTCCTTTTCATTCCAAAAAACACAAGGGGACGCCTTTTACGCCGCCCCCCCATGTGTGTGATTAACTAATTTGACTCTTATTTACCTGCCTGGCATGCAGTAATTGCCATAACACCGTAAATATCTTCCGCATTACAACCGCGTGAAAGGTCGTTCAACGGTTTTGCCAATCCCTGCAAAATCGGGCCGTAAGCACCTGCACCTGCCAAACGCTGGGTAAGTTTATAAGCGATATTTCCCGCATTCAAATCAGGGAAAATCAAAACATTTGCACTACCGGCAAGCGGACTTTCAGGAGCTTTAGCGGCAGCTACACTCGGGACAATTGCGGCATCCGCCTGCAATTCACCGTCAGCGATAATATCCAAGTTTTCAGCGGCAATACGCTCTTTCAACTTCGCAGTTGCTTCGATAACTTTGTCCAAAAGTTCATGCTGAGCACTTCCGTAAGTTGAGAATGACAACATTGCCACTCTCGGAGTTTTGCCCATCAATGCACGATAGGTATTTGCAGTAGCAATTGCAATATCGACGAGCTGGTCGGCATCGGGATTCGGATTTACGCCGCAGTCACCGAAAAGCAATACCTCATCGCCTGCCGGAGCCGGCTTTACCAAATCCATAACGAAACAGCTGCTGGCAATTTTCATACCCGGAGCAGTTCCGATACAATGGAATGCGGCACGGAGCATATCGGCGGTTGAAGCAATTGAACCTGCAACCAAACCATCGACCAAACCGTGTTTGCTCATCATTGCACCGTAATAGATACGGCTCTGCATCATTGCGGTAGCCTTTTCGATAGTTAAACCTTTTGCCTTGCGTTTTTCATAAAGTTCATTTGCATAGACCGCAAATTCAGCACTTGCCAAATAGTCAAGCTGTTCGAATTTACGTTCAGTGATACCTGCTTTGGCACAGGCAGCCGCAATTTCAGCTTCAGTTCCCAAAACGATAACTTTTTTAACTACGCCGTTTTCGATTGCCATATTGGCGGCGGCGACTACACGAGGATCCTGACCTTCAGGAAGCACAATTGATTTACCGAGCTCTTTCGCTCTTGCTACAAAACTATCAATAGCAGACATTTTTCTTCTCCGATCTTATTTTTTCACCAAACTCAAAACACTTCTTGCAATCATAAGCTCTTCATCAGTAGGCATTACCAAAAGCTTAATTTTGCTATTTTCAGTTGAAATAATTCCGGCTTTGCCGAACATTTCATTATTTGCCTCTTTATCGAGTTCAACCCCGAAAGCACTCAAGCTCTCGCAAACTTTTTCACGAATGTAGTTGCCGAATTCACCAATACCGCCGGTGAAAACAATCACATCCGCACCGCCCAAAACTGCATAGTATGAGCCGATGTATTTAACAACTCTGCGAGTAAACATTTTTCTGGCGAGAGTTGCACGTTCATGGCCATCTTTCTCCGCCGCGGTAATATCACGCATATCAAAGGTATTGAGACCGCTTACGCCCCAAAGACCGCTCTCCTTATTGAGAATTTTGTCAATTTCTTTGCCGCTTTTGCCCAAACTTCCGAGGGTAAGAACCACCGCAGGGTCCAAATCCCCTGAACGAGTACCCATCATCAACCCTTCCAACGGAGTCAAACCCATGGTGGTATCGACAACTTTGCCGTTTTCGATTGCCGCCATACTGCAGCCATTGCCGAGGTGACAGGTAATAATTTTCAAATCTTTAGCGTCTTTGCCCAAAAATTCAGCAGTTGCATTCATCACATAGCGATGGCTAGTGCCGTGGAAACCGTATTTGCGGATACCGTGTTCCTTGTAGAGTTCATAAGGAATTGCGTAGAGAAAAGCCTCTGCCGGCATGGTCTGGTGGAATGCAGTATCAAAAACCGCTACATTCGGCACGCCTGCAAAGTTCTTCTCACAAGCCTCAATACCTGCCAAGTTAGCAGGATTATGCAAAGGAGCAAGCAAAATGCAGTCCTGAATGACCTTTTTGATCTCCTCATCAACCAAAACCGGAGCGGTAACTTTTTCACCGCCGTGAACCACACGGTGCCCGAAAGCCTGAATTTCAGACATATCACTGATTACGCCGTAACTTTTGTCAGTAAGTTTAGCACAAATATCCTGAAGTGCCTCAACTGCATTGGTTGCTTTGATCTGTTCCTCGACCTTGTAACCGTCAGCGCGTTTGTAAATCAAATTCGGTTTATCACTTCCGAGACGTTCAACCAGTCCTTTTGCCAAAACCTGCTCTTTACCCATTGAGAAAAGAGTAAATTTCATTGAAGAACTTCCTGCATTCAAAACTAATACTTTCATTTTCTTCCCTTTTATTTAATTTATTGATAATAAAAAACATCACGTTCTATAATGTACCATTTATCCTGAAAAAAGCAAGATATTTTCTGAAAAATTTTGCAAAATAAAAAGGGACTGTTTTAATCAGCCCCTCTCAAAAAACTTTACTTTACCATTTCAAGCATATACTGCATGAGCATATCATGATGATCAGGTAAATTTTCGTGTCCGAAATCAGGATAAATAATTACATTTTTATCGCTGGTAACTTTGTTATACATAGCAAACTGGGTTGACGGCGGACAAATGGTATCCATTAAACCTGTGAGCATAGTAAATTTACACTTAATTCTCGGTGCGAGATTCTGAATATCGATATAACCGAGTTTATAGAAAATTTTATCTTCATTCTCATGTCTCGGGTCAAACCAGCGGAAGTAATAGACGATTTCCTCATAAGCATTTTTGCACAAATCCATCTCCCAAACTCTGCGATAATCAGAGAGGAAAGGATAGACGGGGTAAGCACGATTGAGTTTATCTCCTGCCAAAGCCGCACAAGCAGTGGTCAATGCTCCTCCTTGAGAAATTCCCCACGCACCGATTTTAGTCGGATCAACACCCGGCAAGGTTCCGGCGATTTTCACCATTGCCAAGCAATCCAAAAAGGCATAGCGGTAATAGAGTTTTTTCGGATCTTCATCGGTCAAACCACGGATAATATGACCTTTCCAGGTAGTTCCGTCATACATCCCCAAGTCCTGTGACAAACCGCCCTGACCGCGAGTGTCAAGTGCCAAGTAGGTAAATCCCTCATTGACATAGGCAAGTTTATCCGACCACTCCCATGAACTTCCGGTATATCCGTGGAACTGGATAACTGCACCGCCGTTGCGGCGTTTTTCATCACGGGGACGGAGATATTTAGCGTAAACTCTTGAGCCGTTTACACCGGTGAAATAGAGGTGAAAACACTCTGCATTCGGGGTTTGGAATTCGGCTTCAACTAATTCAACTTCCATATCCAACGCCTCAAGTTCGGCGATAGATTCATCCCAATAATTTTCAAAATCAGTCGGTTTCGGGCTGATTCCCTGATACACTTTTAATTTCTCCAACGGCATGTCAATTAATGGCATAATAACTACTCCTTTTTGATAGAAAAATTTGCTTAAAAATATGGTAAATATTATTTTTATAAAAAAATATGGGGGCTAAAAATTAGCCCCCATGACAGATTTAATTAAAGACTGCCGAGCTGATTAAGCAATACACCTGCAGCAACGGCTGAACCGATCACACCTGCAACATTCGGGCCCATAGCGTGCATGAGCAAGAAATTCTGGGGATCTTCTTCCAAACCGACTTTATTAACCACACGGGCAGCCATCGGCACAGCTGAAACTCCTGCACCTCCGATAAGCGGGTTAATTTTGGTTTTGAGAAAGAGATTCATAACTTTAGCAAAGATAACTCCGCCTGCAGTACCGATACTGAATGCAACCGCACCCAATGCCAAAATACCAACAGTTTGAGCAGTTAAGAACTGGTCAGCAGAGAGTTTAGAACCGACAGCCAATCCCAAGAAGATAGTAACGAAGTTGATGAGTTCGTTCTGGGCAGTTTTGCTCAAACGCTCAACCACACCGCATTCACGCATCAAGTTACCGAACATCAAAGCACCGATCAAAGGAGCTGCATCAGGCAACAGCAATCCGCACAAAATAACGATCAAAAGCGGGAAGCAGATTTTTTCCAATTTGGAAACACTGCGGCTTTGAGTCATACGGATAAGACGTTCTTTTTTGGTAGTAAGAGCCTTCATAATCGGCGGCTGAATAATCGGCACAAGTGCCATGTATGAGTAAGCCGCAACCGCAATCGCACCCAGCAATTTCGGAGAGAGCTTACTGGTCAAAAAGATTGAGGTCGGGCCGTCAGCACCACCGATAATACCGATAGATCCCGCATCTTTCAAATCGAAAGGAACCCAGCCCAAAGCATTCAAGCCCAAAGCACCAAGCAATGCAGTAAAAATACCCAACTGAGCAGCACCGCCCAAAATTGAAGTTTTCGGATTAGCAATCAACGGACCGAAGTCTGTCAAAGCACCGACACCGATGAAGATAAGCAACGGGAAAATACCGCTGTTAATACCGAAGTCAAAGACCAATCCCTGCAATCCCTGCGGGCCGGAAATACCTGCCAAAGGAATATTTGCAAGCAATGCACCGAAACCGATCGGGAGAAGCAGCAACGGTTCAAACTCTTTAGCAATCGCCAAGTAGATCAAAACCAAAGCAACCAAGGTCATCAAAACACGACCCAATCCCAAATACCAAGTCTGTGAAAAATTCTCATTTGACTGACGGATAATATCATAGATACCGGTACTTTTACCCAAATCAACCAAGCTTTCACCCCAAGACTTCTGGATAGTTTTCTGAACTCCTGAAGCACCTTCTTTAACAGAGTCATGGTGGATAAATGACGGAGCATAGATCAGCAAAACATCCCCCTTATTGATAGATTTACCATCCATGAATTTATCAGCATCGAAACTTACGATTTTACCCGGAGCGTCCATTTTGAGTTTACCTTTTGAACGGCCTGTGGGTTTAATATTCATAATTTCTTCGCCTGACTTCATAATTCTGCCATTACGAATATCGTTTTTGCTGAGGATGATAGAGGGTTCATCATAGACATATTTGACCTCTACTGTTCCATTCGGCAAATAGGTGAAAGCAAAAAGACCTGCTTCCTCTTTAACAACCTTTGCACCATTACCGCAATCGGTCGCCGCAAAAGCAGCGAAACCGACTGAAATAAGAGCAAAAAGAATTAAACTTTTTACTAAACGCATTTTATTACTTCTCCTCGACTACAGCCAAAACTGCACCCTGTTCAACAACATCACCTTGAGCAACCTTGAATGCCTTGATTACGCAATTTTTAGCAGCCTTGATTTCGACTTCCATTTTCATTGCTTCCATAATCAAAACCACTTCACCCTCTGCAACTTCACTGCCGACTGCGGCAATCAATTTAGTTACAGTTCCGGGCATACCTGCATCGATAGTGCTTTCTGCAGTTGCTGTTGTCTCAGCGGCAACAGCAGTGCCTGCAGTTTCGATAACAGCCAAAACGCCGCCTTGCTCAACGACATCGCCTTGAGCAACTTTGAATTCCTTAAGCACACCTGCTTTGTCAGCTTTGATTTCGACTTCCATTTTCATTGCTTCCATGATCAAAAGCACATCGCCCTCTGCAACTTCACTGCCGACTGCGGCAATCAATTTGGTTACAGTACCGGGCATACCTGCTTTGACATCAGAAGCGGCAGCACCGCCGACTGCGGCAACAGGAGCAACAACTCCGCCCTCGGTAACTTTAACCTCAAATGATTTACCATTGACATTAGCAGTAAAGACATCACCATTGCCACTAACTTTAACTGCGATATTTTTGCCGTCAACTGCAGCAGTGTAAACGCCGTCTTTAGCGGCAGAAGCAGCAGCTTTCGGAGCCTCTTTGTAGCGGATGCCGAAAGGTTTATTGCCCTTCAAGTAATCAATACCCTTTGCACCGCAAGCAGCAGCGATGAAGATATTTTCTTCAGTAACTTCGAGACCGTTTTCCTCAAGAAGTTTGGTATTGTAAGCGATACCGAGTTTTTCGTTGCGGTTGTTAATATCAACAACTGCTTCGGTGGTCGGTTCTTTGCCGAGCTGTTCAGAAGCCCATTTTACCAACTGCGGATCGGGTTCAACCGGAGTCTTGCCGAAGTAGCCCAAAACCATAAGTCCGTAACCATTCGGATCCATTTTCCATGAACCGTCCTCGTTTTTGCCCATAACCGCATTACGGAAAGCCTGCTGGAAATAGAACTGGCTGACCGGGGTAACAGAAGTACCGAAACCGCCCTTTGCAACGACTTCACGCATCTCCTCGATACAAGCATCATATTTGTCGAGGCAGTTATTGTCTCTCATCATCTGGGTATTAGCAGTCAAAGCACCGCCCGGCATCGGGGAGAAGATAATTTTCGGAGAAACCTGCATTGATTCAGGCGGCATAAAATACTTATCCATGCACTGTTCAAATACTTTTTCAACCTTGAGAATTTTGTCAGGATCGACATCGAGAGTATATTCAGTGCCGCGAAGACGCTGATACATAACGAGGATATCGACTTCGCAAGTACCGCCTGACAAGGGGCTCATAGCCAAGTCAATTATATCTGCACCTGCTTCGATAGCCGCCATGTTACAAGCAACTGCCATACCTGCGGTGTCGTGAGTGTGGAATTGAATTTCTTTAGCACCTGCGCCGAAAGTTGAATCCAAAAGTTCACGAGCCATTTTGACAGTTTCGTAAACGGTTGCCGGAGTGCTGGTACCTGAAGCGTCTTTGAATGCAACGCTGTCAAAAGGAATTCCGGAAGCAATAATTTCATTCAAACGGTCGATGTAAAATTTGGGGGTGTGAGCATAAGCTTCATTCAATCCCGGAGCCAATCCCATCAAGGTAACAGTTACCTGATGTTTAAGACCGTATTTAGCAATCGCACGACCTGAAACATCCAAGTTACGAACGTCATTAAGTGCGTCAAAGTTACGGATAGTAGAAATACCGTGTTTCTTGAAAAGTTTAGCATGCAAATCGATAATATCAGCAGACTGACTTGACAAACCGACTACGTTTACACCGCGAGAAAGAGTCTGCAAGTTAACATCCTGACCGACTACTTCACGGCATTTATCCATCATATCGAAAGCATCTTCCTGGCAATAGAAATACAAGCTCTGGAAACGAGCGCCGCCGCCGATTTCGAAGTTGTCAATACCGGCATTTTTAGCAGCTTCCAAAGCAGGGAGGAAGTCTTCAGTTTTAGCACGAGCACCGATGCAGGACTGGAATCCGTCACGGAACGAGCAATCCATAAATTTAATTTTTTTCATGATTGTTTTTTACTCCTATATTTTAATTTGTTAATTATTTTCCAATAAATTGTTTTACAGCGACAACTGCGGCGGCAACCAAATCAGCATCAGCTGAAGATGCCTTTGCTTTCGGAGCGGCAGCGGCTTTAGCGGCGGCTTCCTTTGCCTCAATTTTTTTCACGAACGGTGCCAATACCTTTGACATTACGCTCATACATAAGATCATTATTACCAAAAATACAAACACCATTCCCATACCTAATACCATAAGTCTGAGACCGTCCATCAAGAGATCCATAATGAAATCCTTTCTTTTTTTATGTTTACGTTACTATTAATTGTTTTTGCCCATATTCGCCTGATTTATCAAAAAAGTTTATCAAAATCAATCGAACTCTTATCTACCGACACATCGCCGCAGTAATAAATATTCTCCACACTATCCTCCTCAAGAAGAGTCACTTCCTGCGAATTAACTTCTCCTCTCCCGTTAGAGTCATATTTCTCACTACCGCTCTCCGGCATTCCGATTTTCTGCAACTCATCCTCACCCACATCTATCCCCTCGGGAGATTTTGAATCGCTGTATTTTTTACTTATTTGTCCAGCTTCCGAAACAATCGGAGAATTTTCAGAAGCCGAACTGCTAAAATTCAACTCAACGGCAGACTCATCTGCCATTAACTTTTTCTCCCTCAATACCAGCCCCCCGTCGGGAGCAATGGCGATTGCTTTTCCGAAATGCGTCACGCCGTCAGCGCCGATCAGACTCAACTCCTGACCGATTAACTTATTTGCCGTAACCCACTCCCTGAAAAAAAGAGAGTAATTATTCAAGTACATAATATAATACCGATTTGTGAAAAATGCCAATCGTTTTCTAAAAAAATCGAGATTAAATTTGATTTTTGTCTCACAAAACAACGAAGTTGCCGCCTGATTAATTGATTTGAAGTCATCTTCCGCAGAATTAATATTTATTCCGATACCGCAGGCAACGGCAGTAATTTTGCCCTGCTTAAGTTCACATGATTCAGAGAGGATTCCTGCTAATTTTGCTTTGCCGACATAAATATCATTGGGCCACTTGATATAGGCTTTAAGTTTGGGCGCGAACTCTTTGACCGTCGCCAGCCCTGCCAAACCGACAATTGCCCCGACCAAATTCAAATCGTGTACATTTTTGACTAATAAACTTGCATAAATATTGCAATTTGCAGGGGAAACCCATTTTCTGCCCAGCCGTCCTCTCCCGGCACTTTGCATTCCGGCAATAACCAGCGTATTATCCGCCAAATGCTGATAATTTTGCTTGAGATACAAATTTGTTGAGTCAAGCTCTTCAAAAAATAGAATTTCACTGCAATCTGACATGCTTACAACTCCTTGAAATTCATCGGCTTAAAACTTTTTTTGATCTCATCTCTCATCTCAGGATCGACCGAAAGATACTTCAAGGTGCCGAAGTTAAAATTGTGCGGATAAAAATTCTCCAAAAAAGAGTGGGCAAGTTGATAATTCATCGGCACTCCGTCAAAAATCCAAACACACTCATTGACAATAAATTCCTCACATTTTCGATAGAGTTGAGTCCGCTCCGGCGAGGGATTCATCTTGCTTGCACGCTCAAAAATTCGGTCAAATTCGGCATTGCCGTACCCAACTCGATTGGATGAACCGATCGTCGCAGAGTGGAAAAGCTGGAGAAAATTCTCCGCATCAGGATAATCACCTACCCAAGAGAGAAAAAACAGATCCGTTTCGCCGCGGAGAACTTTATCAAAAAATCTCGGACTGTTATTCAAGCAGACATTTAGTTGAATACCGATTTTTGCCAAGTCGCTTGCAAATAATTCACCCAACTGCAAATAGTGCGAACTATTGCCGTTGAGGTCAAAATTCAATTCCAGAGCCTTGCCGGTTTCGGGGTCAATTCCATTGGGATAGCCGGCTTTTGCCAAATATTCACGAGCTTTTTCCAGGTTGTAGGAGTAGGGGTTTTTCAAATCGGGATCATGGTCGTCAATTCCGATAATAATCGGGCCGGCGGCAGGGAGGAGTTGTCCGCCTGCGTGCTTAATTCGCCTGTCAATATCGTATGCACAGCTGATGGCTTTCCGCAAATTCGGGTTGTTTTTGAACTTCTCATTCTGCAAATTAAATCCGACATAACGAATCTCAAAAGCAGGGGCTTGCAGGAGCTTAATTCCCCGCTGTTTGAGCGGCGGAGAGAGTTCGCCTGCCTCATTCAAAACATCCAAATTATTTTTGTCCAGTGCTGTCATATCAAGTTCGCCCTGCATAAAAAGCAGCCATGCGGTAAACGGACGCTTGACGATATTATAAACAATTTCATCACTCAATGGCAATTTTCTGGTGCGGTCGGCAATATTTTCCGCTTCAGCAAAAAACTCCTTGCGGTAATCGGGGTGTCTCTCTAAAACAAGTCGATAATTTTTCTCCCATGACTTTAATCTGAATGCTCCCGAGCCGATCGGGTGATTATTTACATCATTTTGATAATAAATTGTCGCTTTTTTGGAAACAATTCCGGCAGCGGGCATTGCCAAGCAGTGCAGCAATCTCGGGTCGGGGGACTCCAATTCAATGGCAAATGTGTAATCGTCAATTTTTTTCAATCCGTCAATTTCTGACGGATACCCTTTTAGCACCTCTGAAGTTTGCGATTTGCTTAAAGTTGCTCTAAATTGCTCAAGCCCCTTAATTTTACCTCGAAAAATCCAATAAAGCGGACTGTGCATCGACGGGTCAACCACCCTTTTGAATGAAAAAATAATATCGTCAGTTGTCAATTTCCGATCTGAAAGTGACGAAAAGCATCCGTCATTATGAAAATACAAATCCTTGCGTATTTTGAAAATATAGGTCAACCCGTCATCACTGATTGACGGCATTTCTGATAAAATTGACGGCTCTAATTTGTACGGTCTTGCCATGTAATTATATTGCAGCAGCGTGTCAAAAATCGCTCCTGCCATGTTTCGGCTGCTTACATCTGCCGCCAAGGCAGGGTCTAACGATTTGACGACGCCGAGAGTGGCGAAATTAAGCCGTCTTTTTTTGACGGATGAGTCGTCACTTTGCCGACATGCAAGCAAAAACGAAAGACCTAAAAAACAGAGTAAATATTTAATTATCAATGGTTTATAAGTCATTCGTCAAATTTCCGTCAATTTTTAATTTCAAAGTTTATCGTATGCTTCCAAAATCAATTGCTCTGTCTCTTCGAAACTGATACAAGCATCGGTAATTGAGACATCAGGAGCAACGGGATTACCGATTTTAAGCGGTTGATTACCGGCTTTGAGATAACTCTCAAGCATAAGTCCCTTAATCGCACTCTCACCCTCAATGACCTGATTGATGACATCGTGCATAACTTTGCCCTGCATGGTATGATTTTTCTTTGAATTTGCATGACTGCAATCAACAATAATCATCGGTTCAATATTTGATTTTTTGAGAGCCACTTTCAAAAAGGCAATGTATTCCGCCTCGTAGTTAGGCTTATTATTTCCGCCGCGAAGAACGATATGGGCATAGTTATTGCCCTTGGTGCGGAAAACTCCGACGTGTCCGTCCTCCATGATACCGATGAAACTGTGCGGACTTCTGGCGGCACCGATTGCATCAATTGCGGTCTGGAAATTCCCGTCAGTAGCGTTTTTGAAACCTACGGGCATAGAGAGACCGCTTCCCAATTGACGGTGGGTTTGAGCTTCGGTCGTTCTGGCACCGATTGCCGCCCAGCTGACAATATCAGCAACGTACTGCGAAATAATCGGGTCAAGCATCTCCGTTGCTGTCGGCAAGCCGATGTCAGTAATTTGAAGCAGGAGATTTCTTGCCATAAAAAGCCCCTTGTCAATATTGTATGAGCCATTAATATCGGGGTCATTGATCAAACCTTTCCAACCGATAGTGGTGCGTGGTTTTTCAAAATAAGCTCGCATAACGATGTAAATTTTGTCCGCAACCTTGTCGCTCAATTCCTTAAGTTTACGGGCATATTCCAAAGCAAAATCACCGTCATGGATTGAGCAGGGACCGACAATCATCATAAATTTTTTGCTTTTACCGTCCAGAATGTTTTGAATTTCTTCACGGCTTTTTGCGACATGCAGTGCTGCATCGAATGACAGGGGCAATTCAGAACGAATTTTGCCGGGCGATGACAGCAAACTGCGACTTTCAATGTTCAAGTTATTGGTTGTAATCATTTTTCTTTCTCTATTTTTATATTAATTTATTGATTTTAATCAAAAAAGCGTTATATTTATATAATATAGCACAAATTTGGGAAAATGCACATTATGTACGAAAAAATTATTGATTTTCTGAAAAAAATTTCCTCACATGAGGGTATAAAAATTTACAGTGAGAACCTTTTTTTCATCTCTTTGGAAAAAACGGTGCGAATTGTCATCGGTTTTTTTGTCGGAATTTATGTCGCAAGGGCATTAACTCCGCAATATTACGGTTTATTTAACTACATTCTCTCGTTTGTTACGGTTTTCAGCATTCTATCACTGCCTTTTTTGAATAATATTGCTATTAGGGAAATGGCAAAAAGCGAGAATAATTGCGGAAAAATTCTGGGAGTTCTGCGTTCAATAAAACTCTCCGGAGCGGCAATTATGATAGCGGCAATTATCGGCAGTACCTACCTGATAACAATGGATAATTCAACGAGATACTTAATTTGGCTTTTGAGTATCGGAGCATTTTTTGCAGGATCGGAATACTATTCAAGTTATTTTGTTTTTAAGCGGCAGAATAAAATTATCTCTCTGGTATCGCTGGGATTGTTTTTGGTTGTTTCGCTATTCAGAATCTATTTTGCGTATCAAAAATTTCCTCTGCGGGATTTTATAATTTTAGAAACGTTTTTTCTCCTCGGCATGGTACTCGGACTGAAAATTATTTTTGTAAAGCAAACCAATTTCCAACTTACTTCCGACGCTGATGAGCGGAAAAAATTCCTGAATGTCGCCAAAGTTCTTTTCCTTGCAGAAATTTTTTCAGCAATTTATACTAAAGCCGACATTCTGATTCTGAAAGAACTTGTAAGCAACCATGATTTGGGGCTTTTTACCGCCGCAGTACGAATAATTGAGAGTTGCAGTTTTATCTCAATTGCCTTCGGCAATACTTTCTATCCCTCAATTGCCAATAGCAAAAACGTCTCTGAAAATCTCTATCTGTACCGCTTAAAACTCTATATCGGAGTCGTTTTCTACATTAATTTATTGTGTACGATTGCTTTGATAATTTTCGCTCCGCTTTTAGCGAAACTTTTCGGGTCAAACTATTCAGGAGTCTCCGAATTAATCATGCTGTACTCGCTCAAACTGCCGTTTTTCGGAGTTGCCGTTCCTTTCGGACAGCATCTTTATCTCGAAAATCGGATAAAATATTTAAGTTTATCGGCATTTGTGAGCATGATTTTAATGATTTCAGGCATCATAATTTTTACTGAATACTTCGGCATACGAGGTGCGGCACTCTGCGGAGTTGCGGTGCAAATACCGGTGCTGTTTCTCCTGCCTTGGCTCTGCGGCAAAAAGGAGTTATCAAAAATCGTATTCACTGCAATCATCTTTTTCCCGAAAGAAATTTACCACAAAATCAAAACCCTGTGAGGAATCAAATGAAAAATTCTATTTTATTAATCGGAATATTGTTTTGTATAATTGGTTGTTCTAAATATGTCCCATTTTCATTCCCTGAAAACAGTTTAAATATTTATAACTCTCATTGGGATAATTTTGCAGGTGTAATTGAAAAGGGACAAGTATATATTTATGACAATAAAAACTTTGATAAAGATTTACATTTCAAAGTCCTGCAAGTGCTTGATAAAAATAAAATATTAGCAATAAGAAATCGTGCCAACGGATACGTTACACCTGAATCAGATTATGATCTCATTTGTTCACAAGAAATTTTTCTAATTATTTCAGATGATCAATATGCGGATGGGGCAAACTTAAGAAATGGGGAATATATCTGCACTGGCACATATTCTTACACAACTAAAACCGATTCAGTAAAAACTATTTACGTCCTAACTAAAAAATCATATTTTGATCTCATTGACTCTCAGGAATAATGAATATGAAACCAGAATTATTACAAGAATGGGATTATAACAAAAATATTCAATTAGGATTATCTCCGGAAAATATTAAACCTAATAGCAATAAACGTGCATGGTGGAAATGTGCAAACAATCATTCTTGGCAAATGGAAGTTTTTCATCGAACAGCAGGCAGAAAATGCCCTTATTGTCAAAATAAACGTGTATGGACAGGATATAATGATCTAAACACTTTATTTCCCCAACTTGCAAAAGAATGGAATTACAAAAGAAATTCTGATAAAAATATCAATGATTATGTTCCGGGAAGTGCAAAAAAAGTTTGGTGGAAATGCCAACAATGTGGGCATGAATGGCAAACTAGCATTTACTCAAGAACTAAAAGAAATTCCGGTTGCCCCGAATGTGCAAAAAGCAAAAGGGGTGAGACGCGGAAAAATACAAATCTGCAAACAAAAAGTACTATTACAAACCCTTTATTACTCCAAGAATGGAGTCCTCTTAATCAAAAAAGTCCTCAAGATTATGTTAATGGTAGCAATGAATATGTATTATGGGTGTGTCATATTTGTGGTCATGAATGGCGTGCAAAAATTGCCAACAGAACTATTGGGGGAAGAGGTTGCCCATGTTGTGCAAATAAAAAAATTATACCTGGAAAAAATGATTTAGCAACAACCCATCCTGATTTAGCCAAAGAGTGGCATCCTAAAAAAAATGACAATTTAACTCCTCAACAAGTTGTTGCGGGGAGCGGGAAAAAGGTATATTGGATATGCCCTAAAGGGCATGAATACAAAGCGAGCATATTACATAGGAAACACGGTACTAACTGCCCTATCTGTAATTCCGGTCGTCAAACTTCGTTTGCGGAACAAGCAATTTTCTATTATGTGAAGCAAATATTTCCGGATGCTCAAAACAAAGTTACTGGTATTATAAGTAGACGCATGGAATTAGATATTTATATTCCATCTCAAAAAATAGCTATTGAATATGATGGAGAATTTTGGCACAATAGCGACACTCGCCGTCGAGAAAAAATTAAATTTCAAGAATGTAAGCGATTAGGGATACAACTTCATAGAATCAGAGAAGAAAAAATATCTGACAAGGGAGAATTCGCTGATACCGCATGGCATACGGACAAATTAACAAATAAAGATCAATTATCCATGATGATTAGACTTTTACTTGACAAAATTGATCCTAGATCTAATCCTTTATTTCGACGCAACCTAGCATACATGCACTCTCCAATAGATATTGACGTACAAAGAGATGAATTTAAAATTCGCAACTACATGCAAGAACGCCCAAAAGAGTCTTTAGCAGATCTTTTCCCAAATTTAATAAAAGAATGGAATTACGAAAAAAATCATAATTTGTCCCCTAAAATGTTTACTCCGGGCTCTTCCCAAAGAGTTTGGTGGAAATGCCAGCAATGTGGGCATGAATGGCAAACAACAATAGGACATAGAACAAAAAATCAAACTGGATGTGTAATGTGCTTTAGAAAAAATATGAAAAATAATCATCCGAATGCAAAAGAGGTGTTTCAATACACAAAAGATGGAATTTTTATAAAAAAATGGGATAGTGTTTCCAGTGCAGGAAGAGCACTAAAAATAAATGCTTCAAATATTGCCATGTGTGCTAATCATAAAAGAAAATTTGCAGGAAATTTTCGTTGGGAATATCAAAAACAAGCAACTTCTCCAAACATTCAATTAACATTGGATTTAGATTACTAAAAATAAATAAGGGTTTTTATTTGAAAGTACCTTTTTTGATTCTCGGGTCAACGACCGAATAGAGGAAATCACTGACAAAATTGATAACTACAAACAGTATCGAACTAAAAATTACCAAGGCTTTCAATAACTGCAAATCAGAGTTATTCAATGCATCAATACTTGCTGACCCCAGCCCCGGTATCCCAAAGAAAGTTTCAAGCAGCAAACTCCCCGTAAAAAGAAAGGGCAAAGTCGCACTCGCTTGAGCAATAATCGGAATTAAAGCATTACGCAGCAAGTGTTTTCCGTAGATGCTCAATTTACTGCACCCCTTCGCCGCCGCGGTACGCAAATACTCCTTATGCACCTCGTTGATAAAGACGGTTCGGTAAAATCTTACTCCGCTCCCTAACCCATAAAAAATTCCGGTGATTATCGGCAGCAGCAAATATCGAATATCGCCGTACCCCCAGACCGGGAAAAGATTACAGTAATACCCAAAAAACCACTGAAAAAAGATAATTAATACCAAATAACTGAAACTCATTAGCACAACCCCTAAAATCACAATACTTCGATCAACCAAACTGTCTTTGCAGCTGCAAGCAATCAAAGAGAGAATAATACTGATAATCATCTCTCCGAAAAAAATCGGCAACATCAATGCCAATGACGGCACCATGCCTTTGAGAATAATTTTTTTGATCGGCTCATTCGTCGAAATAGAGTTGCCCATTTCAAAAAATTTGACGTAAGGCTTTTCGGTTGAAAAAGTTACAACTTCTCCAAGAAGTTTACTGAACTGCGAATTAAATGGATTCGACTGCTGATAAGCAAAATTTAATTCAGCAATTTTCGCACTTCCTGAAATTGACACACTTTTAAGAAAATCAGCAACGGGAATTTCAATATTTTGCAATTTATCATGCAAAAACTTTTCGCCGTTAATCTCCAATTCACCCTGAAATTTAATCAGCAGAAATAACGGCAGCGGCGATGGGAAATTACGTTTGAACTCCATTTGCCCATTCTCAAGTACCAAATATAACTTGTCTTTAGAAAAATTTGCATTGCGAAAATTGATATTTGCCCCGAAATTGCCTTTCACAAAATCAGGAGAGTTAAATGCTTCAGCTTCAAGATATTTGCCGTAAATAATCGGCAAATTACTCCCAAGTTTCATGCGGAGTGACTCAATTTCTTCGGGGTCAGCATTTTTGCCGAGCAATGGTGCGGCAGGATCACCTGCTGCGACATTAAAAAGCAGAAATGTCAGAAGCATCACCCCGAAAACAACTGTAATTGAAAAAAATATTTTGTCTATTATAAATCTCATCCCCAAAGCTCCGCTGAACTTGTACTTATGATTTGCCCCATTTGAATAATATAATGGATTTCAAAGAAAAATCAAACCCCCGGTGCAACAAAGTTAAAATATTTATCAGCCCTTGCTGTCCATTGCCCGTCTGACCCCTTCTCCCGCAAAATTAAATCCGATCACCGCCAGAAAAAGTGCAACCCCCGGAAAAATCGTTAAGTGCCAATAACTTAAAGGGTCTTCAAATGATTGCCGCAACAGTCCGCCCCAGCTTGCACATGGCTGCTGTACCCCGAAGCCTAAAAAACTTAACGAACTCTCTGCAAGAATCGCTCCCGCTACGCTGAATGCAAAACTGATTAGAACTATCGAAAAAACATTCGGCAGTAAGTGGCGAAAAAGCGTACTCCCAAGCGGAATCCCCAATGACTTGCAGCTCACAATATACGGCAATGCCGATTGCTTCAAAACCTCTCCACGCACCAGCAAAGTCAAACCGACCCACGAAGTCAAACCGATAACGGGGATTATCAAAATAACCGACTGCTCAATTTTATTGTCTTTAAGCAACGCCATCAAAATTAAAAGCAATAAAAATGTCGGAAAACAGCTGATTATCTCAATTATCCGCATAGCGAAAAGATCTGTTTTGCCCTTAAAATACCCGATATACAGCCCGATTGAACTCCCGATAAGCATGGCAATTAAACTCGAAAAAATACCGACCGACAAAGAAATTCTCGCTCCGTAAATAATTCTCGAAGCCAAAGACCTGCCAATATCATCCGTGCCTAAAATATGCTTTTTTGACGGTTTTTCATAGGGTTCGGCGATTTGCTCGTACGGGCCGTAAGGAATTACGGCAAAGACGGCAAATAAATTTTTATCCTCCGCAAGTTTACGATAATCGGTTTTGTCAATTCGGCTTTTGCTGATACTGAATGGAATTAACAGAGCAATTGCCGCAACCGACAAAAGCAGATATTTTATCAGCTTTGCCCGATGAAAAATTAATTCGATTATGCCATACAGCGGCAAAAAAAGCATGAAGTAATTACAGATAATTTCTATTGTTGTTTCGGTACTGTCAGGAGCAAAAATATAACGCAAAAATGGGTAACTTACCTCCCCTGTGGTTCTATCCAACAGCAAAAAGGGCCTCCCATTGGCAATTAACGGCGCATAAATCGCAACAAAAAGCAACAGCACTACCGTAAATAAACCGAAAATTGCCGGTTTATCCTCTTTGAATTTACTCCAAAATTTTTCTTCCCGCTGTTTTTTCAAAGCTGCTCTTTCTTGGGTTTCCTTTTGGCAACGGCACGTTTTTTCTCGTTGGATGGAACAAAAATAATTCGCTCATTTTCAAGCATCAAGCGGACAGTTGCGGCATTATTGAAATTGCCTTTCAAAATCTCCTCTGCCAATTCGTCCTCGATGTAACGTTCTACTGCTCTGCGGAGCGGACGAGCACCGTATTCAACTTTGAAACCTTTATCTATCAGGAAATTTTTAACCTCGGCATCGACAATTAATTTCAGATTTCTTGCTGCCAAACGCTCTTTGACCTTATCAATTTCAATATCGATAATCGACATTAAATTCTCTTTATTAAGCGAGCGGAAAACAATAATGTCATCCACGCGATTGATAAATTCAGGCTTGAAAAGTTTTTTCGCACTCTCAAGCAATCGCTCACGCTGTTTCATCTCATCTAAAAGCGAATTTTCACCGAAACCGAGCGGTTTTACCCCCTTGCTCAAAATTTCCGCACCGACATTGCTGGTCATAATGATAATCGTATTGCGAAAATCAATTTTCCGACCGAGCGAATCAGTTAAATGCCCCTCTTCCAGAATTTGCAGCAGCAAATGCATTACATCGCCGTGAGCTTTCTCAATTTCGTCAAAAAGCACCACCGAATAGGGATGTCTCCGGACTTTTTCCGTCAATTCACCGCCGTCGCCATGCCCGACATATCCCGGAGGCGAACCAACCAATCTGGACACATTAAATTTCTCCATATACTCTGACATATCGATTTGAATCAAAGAGTCTGAATTGCCGAAAATAAACTCTGCCAATAATTTAGCAAGCAGAGTTTTTCCCACCCCGGTCGGACCGAGAAAGATAAATGAACCGATCGGGCGGTCGGGATTTTTCAAGTTAACCTTTGAGCGACGCAATGCCCTGGAAATTACGGAAACTGCCTCATCCTGACCGATAATCTGCTTTTTGAGTTCGCTTTCCATTCTCAATAATTTCGCACTCTCACCTGCCTCTAAATCCTGCAAAGGTATTCCGCTCAAACTTGAAACTACAGCGGCAATATCTCTGACGGTAATTTCGGGACATATTTTCCGACTGTTATCGGCAAATTCCTTTTTCTTTTTCTCAATATCAGCTAAAATTTTATGTTCTAAATCACGATATTTGGCGGCATCCTCAAACTTTTGAGCGGCAACGGCTTTTTCTTTTTTGCTGACAGCCTTTTCCAATGCCGAATTTTCCGCACTCAAATTAAGTTTTTCGCCACTGCGACTGATTCCGGCACGAGCCCCGGCTTCGTCCATAACGTCAATTGCCTTGTCGGGGAGCAAGCGGGAACTTATGTAGCGGTCAGAGAGTCGAACCGCCGCCTCAAGTGCCTCATTCTGATAGACGACATTATGATATTTCTCATAAGTTTTTTTCAAACCCTTAAGAATTTTTATCGAATCCTCTATCGACGGCGGATTGACCATAACACTCTGGAATCTCCGCTCCAAAGCAGAATCCTTTTCAATTCCCTTGCGATATTCGTCAAGCGTAGTTGCCCCCACACATTGCAGTTCGCCGCGAGAAAGGGCAGGTTTAATAATATTCGCCGCATCCATTGCCCCCTCGGCACCGCCTGCACCGACAATCGTATGCAATTCGTCAATAAAAAGTATCACTTTCCCTGAATTACGCACCTCATCGATCACCGCTTTGATACGCTCCTCAAACTGCCCTCGATACTTTGTCCCTGCAACCATCAAGGGCAAATCGAGTGAAAACACCTGCTTATCCTGCAATATTTCAGGGACTTCTCCTGCGGCAATCGCTTGTGCAAGTCCCTCAATAATTGCAGTTTTACCGACCCCGGCTTCACCGATTAAAACGGGATTATTTTTAGTTCTTCGGCAAAGAATTTGAATCACTCTGGCAATTTCATCATGTCTGCCGATGACCGGGTCGAGTTCACCATTTGCCGCCAAGGCACTCAAATTTCGCCCGAAAGCATTTAAGTTATCGAGTGCCGCATCAGAGTTACCGCTATTTTTCAGGTTGTCTTTCTCCTCATCCATATCGGGATTTTGAGGCAGAAATTCCGAATCAAGCATATTTTTTACAATCGAATACAGTTCTTTAATATCCACATTCAAGTTACGCAAAATTCTGGCAGAAACGCTTTTATTCTGCTTCAATAAAGCCAGAAGCAGATGCTCGGTACCGACAAAATTGAAGTTCATATTTTTCGCCTCATCCAATGCCTGAAGTAATAGATCTCTAACTCCGACAGTCATCGGCAGCATTCCTTGCTCAACAATACTTTTGCCGACGCCGATTGCCTTTTCGACCTCCAGACGCAACATGGACAAGTTTATGTGCATGAGTTTAAGCGCTTCAATTGCCACCCCCTCATTCACCGCAATCAAGCCCAAAAGTATATGCTCCGTACCGATATAATCATGATTAAGTCTTTTCGCCTCTTTCTGGGCGTACAAAAGCACTTTCTTTGCCCTCGGGGTCAGAAAGTCAATATTAAAAAAATCACTATTTTCCATATCATACTCCTTTTTTTCAATCTGCTTTTAATATAACAAGTTATAGAAAAAATGCAACAGCAAAATATCTTTAATCGTCAAAATATCCGTTTTTTCAGAAATAATAATCAAAAAACTGCCGATATATCACAAAAAAATCTCTTTACTTTTAATAGATTATTTGCAATTAAAAAAAATTAATTTATATTAACTTGCGTGATAGAATTTTTGTAACACGGAAAGGTTTTGAAAATGGCAAAAATTTATAATAATATTTTAGAAACAGTCGGGCATACCCCTTTAGTTAAAATCAATAAATTAAATAAGGGCAAAGCCAACATACTTGCCAAAGTCGAGTATTTTAATCCCGGCGGCTCGGTCAAAGACAGAGTGGGAATTGCTATGATTGAAAATGCAGAAAAAACAGGTCTTTTGAAGCAGGGGGGCTTAATCATTGAACCAACCAGCGGCAATACCGGTATCGGCTTGGCATTAGCGGCGGCGGTCAAAAATTACAAACTAATCCTCACTATGCCTGACACTATGAGCATTGAACGGCGGAAACTTTTGCAGTCCTACGGAGCAGAGATCGTTCTTACCCCCGGAGCAGAGGGCATGCAGGGAGCGATTGACAAGGCATTGGAGATCAAGCAAAACAACCCGAATTCAATTATCCCCCAGCAATTCTGCAATCCCGCAAATCCGCAAATCCACTATCAAAATACCGCACCGGAAATCTGGCAGGATTCCGACGGACAAATTGATGCTTTCGTCGCCGGGGTCGGAACGGGCGGAACAATCAGCGGAGTGGCGAAATTTCTGAAAGAAAAAAATCCCGATATAAAAATTTTTGCAGTTGAACCTGATGTAAGCAGAGTTCTTTCCGGCGGCAAAGCCGCTCCGCACAAACTTCAGGGAATCGGTGCAAATTTCATCCCCGAAGTCTATCGGGAGGATTTAGTTGATGAAGTTATCGGCGTCTCTGCTGAAGATGCCGGCACTACCGCTATTCAAGCCGCTAAAAACGAGGCACTTTTGATCGGAATTTCAGGTGGAGCGGCACTTTTCGCCGCATTGGAATTAAGCAAAAAAGCCGAATGGGCAAATAAAAACATTGTAGTTCTGCTCCCTGATAATGGCGAGAGATACCTCTCAACATGGCTTTTTGAATCCTTGCAATAGGGAGTAATTAAAGATGAGGAAAATTTTACTTTTAATTGCTTTTGCCATCGGGTTGACACTTTTTAGCGGCTGCGGAACCTTTGAGGAAACCCCCGAAGCTCGTGCCAAGCGATTGGAAAGGCGAAAGGCTCATATAGAGCAACGCAAACGAGCCCAAATCAGCCACTTAAGCGGATTGAGCGATACGGAACTTGAGGCACTTCAAGCCGTCCAAAGAGAGAACGGCACTTCGGAGAATAGTAGTTTCATCTATTCTGGCGACATTACTCCAAATAAGCGGAACTACTTGAATGACCTCAATGAAGCAGACAGAAAAGAGTTTAAGCAACAGGAAAAAAGCACTCGTGAACGACGCAAAAATTCTTCAAATTTTGTTTTCGGGTTATAAAAAAATTGATAAATATTACTCTTTTGTAAAAAATTTACACTTTTTATTTGCAAAAAATAAAATCTATGCTATTTTTGTTAGAGTAATTTAATTTCTGAAACAGGAGGGATTGAAGTATGAAAAAAAATATTGATAAAATCGGTAAACTTACCGGCAGGGACAAAAAGTTTTATGACTTATTAATGCAATACCGCGAAATGGTCAATTCGCAAATGCAGTACCATGTACAGGAGACATTAATGAGCAACGGCATCGAAAAACGTGGAGTTACTACCCACATGGCAGATACCGGCAGTGATAATTCACATCACGAAATGGAACTTAAACTTATGACCGAGGACGGCAATATCATCCAGTTGATAGAGGAGGCTCTGGAGCGAATTGTGAATGGCGAATTCGGCAAGTGCCGTGATTGCGGCGAGGATATTCCCGAAGCCCGTTTGGAGGCTCGTCCCTATGCGGTCTATTGCGTCAAGTGCAAAAGCATCAGAGAGAAAAACGACGGATGTAATCCCTATGTGTAAAAAACTTTTTTCAACTATAGAATTCGGCAGTGTAAGAGAGAAAAAAACGTGGATTGCGACATTTTTGATTATGCTTGCCGTGCTTGGGATTGATCTCGGCAGTAAATTTGCGGTTGTTAATACATTTAAACTCTATGAAAGTCGAGAAGTCATTCCCGACTTTTTTTCGCTTACCTATGTAACCAATCCGGGCGCCGCCTGGGGGATGCTGGCAGGCAAACAGTATTTTTTGCTTGGAATCTCCCTGATTGTTTTTATCGGGTGTATCATTTTTTTGCGTAAACTCACCGAAGGTTTTGTTGAACGCTATTGGGCGATCGGGTTACTTTTCGGTGGGATGTTCGGCAACTCATTTGATCGCTTGTACCACGGCGAGGTGATAGATTTTTTTGATTGCTATGTAGTAATCAATAATCAAGCACACCATTGGCCGATTTTCAATGTTGCAGACATTGCAATCTGTGTGGGAGTAGGAATTTTTATTTTGTCAAGCCTGCTCCGCCAAAGCAAACAAGAAAAATCTGAATAATGCTTTTAGCGAAGCTGTAATTATCGATAGCCGCTATGAATATGTCTCTTATTTTAACAATTCACAATATTTTGCATTAATCTGTAAAAAAATATTAGATATTTTCTGATTATTAAATAATTATTCATTTGCAAAAATCTATTGCTATGTTATATTAAGTTTATAATCAAAAATAATTAACACAAGGAGATTAGTTTATGAGCAAACTCAATTACACCAGTCACGAGCTGGCGAGCCTTATCGGCAAAATGCCGAGAGACTTTACCAAAAAAGACATTATCAATTTTATTATTGAGCAGGAAATCAGACATATCAATTTCCAATATCCCGCCGCAGACGGCAGATTAAAAAGTTTGAACTTCGTAATCAATGATGCCGACTATCTGGATGAAATTCTTACTTGCGGTGAACGTGTTGACGGTTCAAGTCTCTTTCCATTCATCGAAGCAAATAATAGCGACCTCTATGTAGTTCCTCGCTTCAGAACCGCTTACATTGATCCATTCAGCGAAATTCCGACCGTGAATTTCCTCTGCTCATTCTTCAATAAGGACGGTGAGCCTTTGTCAAGTTCACCGGAGTACACACTCCACAAGGCTTGCGAAGCATTTACCAAATCAACAGGTTTGGAATTTCAGGCAATGGGCGAACTTGAATACTATGTTATCGCCCCTGATGATGAAGCATATCCCGCAGTTGACCAAAAAGGCTATCACGAATCAGCACCATACGCTAAATTCGGTGAATTTCGCCAGCTTTGCATGAATTACATCGCCAGAATCGGCGGTCAAATCAAGTACGGTCACTCTGAAGTCGGTAATTTCACGCTTGACGGCAAAATTTACGAGCAGAATGAAATCGAATTTCTGCCGGTTAATGCCGAAGAAGCCGCAGAACAGCTTTTAGTTGCTAAATGGGTTATCCGCAATTTAGCTTATCAAAATGGCTTGGACGTAACCTTTGCACCGAAAATCACCGTCGGCAAAGCAGGTTCAGGTATGCACATCCACTTCCGAGTAATGCGTGACGGTGTCAATTTAATGCAGCAAGACGGAAAACTTTCAGATGAAGCGAAAAAGGCTATCGCAGGTTTAATGGAACTTGCACCCTCAATCACCGCTTTCGGCAATACTAACCCGACCAGTTATTTCCGTTTGGTTCCGCATCAGGAAGCACCGACCAATATCTGCTGGGGCGACCGTAATCGTTCAGTTTTGGTTCGAGTTCCTTTGGGCTGGACAAGCAAAAAAGACCTCTGCTGTCAGGCTAACCCCAAAGAAAAGGCATCTAACTACGACACCACCCAGAAACAGACAGTTGAAATGCGTTCTCCCGACGGATCTGCGGATATTTTCTTGCTGCTTGCAGGCTTGGCTGTTGCGTTCCGCCACGGTTTTGAAAATCCTGAATCACTGGAAATTGCGGAAAAAACTTATGTTAATGTCAATATCCACAAGGACGAAAACAAAGCTATTTTGGATTCACTTAACGTGCTTCCTGACAGCTGTGCCGCTTCTGCGGATTGTTTGGAAGCCCAGAGAAGTTTCTATGAAGCGGACGGAGTTTTTGCTCCTGCAATGATCGACGGCTTAATTGCCTCCTTGCGTAAGTTTAATGACCGCACACTTCGTGCTGACATCGGCAATGATCAAGCAAAAATTTTGGAATTGGTAGATAAATATTTCCATTGCTAATTTGCAGAATACAAGTCAAAAATATAGTTGCACTCTCTCTTTTTTGGAAAGGGTGCAACTTTTTTTTGAGGGCTGATTCCGCCCCTCAATCTCCGCAGTTAAAAAATTAAGAATGCATCCTCCTTCGCCAAAGGCTATGGAGGACAGGGGAATTATAAATTATTGTAGGTGTCGCTCTTTTGGAGCGACGAAGTGCGAGCCTGACGGCTCGTGGCTGGATGCTTCGTCGCTTTCGCTCCTCTGCATGACGGCTATGTATTGTGCCACGGAGACAATGACATACAAAACTCGTCATTCAGAGCGTAGCGAAGAATCCAGAAAAAAACAATATTTGTGTATATTGGTGATTAAATCGGTATGGCATCAGCTCCATGCTGATGATTAGGCTGATTGGGTAAAATTTTTTGAGTCGAGAATTCAACTGTCTGCTATCGCAGACGGGCGGTGGACGGCGACAGGCTTGTCGCCTTTTTTTATCAGCCACCGCCTTTTTTTGAGGGTTCTGCACCCTCAAACTCCGCACAAGGTCAGCGACCTTGACCAAACAGATGCTTCGCATCTTTCACGCTCTCGCGATGTTGCAAGACATATTTTGCTTGTCTCTGTCCCCACAAAAAATCGCTGACTTAAAACTGCTCCAGGAAACGCACATCATTCTCATAAAGGTAGCGAATATCGCCGATTCTGTAACGGAGCATTGCAAGTCGTTCAATACCTAAACCAAAAGCAAATCCACTCCAAATTTCCGGGTCAAGCCCGACATTGCGAAGCACATTAGGATCAACCATACCTGCACCGGCAATTTCAATATAACCTGAATTTTTGCAAACATTACAGCCTTTGCCGCCGCACATGATACAGGAGAAGTCATACTCCACACTCGGTTCAGTGAAGGGAAAAAAGTGCGGACGCAAGCGAATGCTTACCTTTTCGCCGAAAACTTCATGGGCAAACTGCTGTAAAACACTCTTCAAATCAGCCAATGAAACGTTTTTATCAATGTACAATCCCTCGATTTGGTGGAAGTTCATTCCGTGGGTCGCATCAGGAGTGTCACGACGGAAACAGCGACCGGGAGCAACAATGCGAATTGGGGGTTCCTGGCTCTCCATGACACGAATTTGTACCGGGCTGGTCTGGGTTCTTAAAAGTCTGCCGTCAGCAAAATAGAAAGTATCTCCCTCATCTCTTGACGGGTGATCTTTGGGGGTATTAAGTGCATCAAAGTTGTGATAGACATCTTCAACTTCAGGGCCTTCCGCAACGATGAAACCCATTCTGCGAAAGGTATTTACGCACTCATCAATCATGATTGAAATCGGATGTTTATGACCGATTTCCCACTCTCTGCCATTCAAGGTTACATCCAAAGCATTAGCAGCTTCCTCTTTAACGGCAAAAGCATTTTTTGCATTTTCGAGGGCCTCTTCAATCGCCTTGCGGGAACTATTAAAAGCGATACCGACATCTTTTTTCAATTCCTTCGGCACTCCGCCCATTTCCTTGCTCAAAGCCGGGAAAAGTCCGTTACGACCCAAAAAAGCGATACGCAATTTCTCGATATTATCTTTAGAAGCATCAACTTTTAATTGAGCTTCGACATCAGCGACAGCCTGCTGTAATTTTTCCAATAATTCACAACTCATTTTTTTGATTCCTTATTTATTTTTTCATGCAAGAGAGAAAACCTCTCACTCACTGCTTACAAAACTTTTTCTCTTCCATGAATACAATTGTTTATTAAAATAAAAACAACCCGAAGTGAAAACACCTCAGGCTGTTTAATAGTGTCCAAAAGAGTTTGAAAGTGAAGCAATTTGCTCAAATTAATTTTTCGCATGCCGAAAATTTTTAATTCCCCTTTTCAGGAGTTTTGCCAACTTCTCCATGCAAAAGTTTTTTCAAGCATCTGCTCCACAATCACTTTTTTGCTTAAGCCTGGGTTACTTTTTCAACCAAAGCTTTGAATTCTTGCGGTTCATTAACAGCCAAATCAGCGAGAACCTTGCGGTTAAGTTCGATATTGGCTTTTTTGATACCGTTCATAAAAGTGCTGTAATTTACACCGAGTTCGCGGCATGCAGCATTGATACGAATGATCCAAAGACCACGATACTGCTGTTTCTTCTGCTTACGACCTTTGTATGAATGTACGCCTGCCTTGTCGACTGCGTCATATACTGTACGGATCTGTTTACTGCTTGCACCATAAAAACCTTTGGCGCGCTCTAATACTCTTTTACGACGTTTTCTGGATGCTACTGCACAAGTTACTCTCATTTTAGTTACTCCTTACCAATTAAAGTCCATAGGGCAAAGCTGCTTTGATACGACGGCTTTCTGCACTTGATACTGCTCCGTCCTGTCTGAGACGGCGTTTACGCTTAGAACTTTTCTTTGTTAAGATGTGTCTAGCACCTGCTTTGTTGTGACGGAACTTTCCGGTTCCGGTCATTTTGAGCCGCTTTGCGGCACATTTTCTGGTTTTTAATTTCGGCATCGTTTGTTTTCCTTTTTGTTATTAAAGTTTAACTATTTCGGGAGACAGGCGGCCGACGCCAGCCAACCAACTCCGTAGCTCCTACGCTTTAGGAGCAAAATTAACTGAAATGTTTCTGCCCAGCAATTTCGGAGTTCCGTCCGGATCGCCGTAAGCGCTCAATTCAGCTACCACATTCTGCATTAATTCAAAGGCTAAATTCTGGTGTGCCATTTCACGACCGCGAAGAGCTAAAGTAACCTTCAAGCGACAGCCTTTCTCCATGAATTCAATCCCGCGTTTAATTTTCAAGTCATAATCATGTTTATCGATAGTGACATGAAATTTGACTTCTTTCACTTTTTGAGCGACATTATTTTTCTTTTGGTTCTTCAGATTTTTCTTCTGCTCATACTGAAGTTTCCCGAAGTTCATAATTCGCACGACCGGCGGATCAGTTTTTTCAGAAACGGCAACCAAATCCAATCCTGCCTCTTCTGCCAATTCGCGGGCACGGTCGATAGCAACCACGCCGAGCTGCTCACCCTCTGCACTGATCAATCGCACCTCAGTAGCAGTAAAGGTCCTGTCATTAGGTTTTAATAACTTAGCTATAATAAGCCTCCACTGTTAATTTTCTTGTTTCATACCGCAAATTGCGATATACCAACACCTTAAATTAAGTGCACTTCCAATAATATAACCGCTTTTAATGAATTTTCAAATTTTTTTCAAAATTTTTTTCAAAAAAGTCTCGAAATATCCCATAAAAGTGTATGGCGGCATGGATGACCGGATGCATGGATACATGGCGTGTCCGTTGGCGGTCACTTTTTTTGCAAAATAGCGGCGTAAGCACCGTCAGTAATAGAATTAGGCAAATTCAAATTCTCTCGGAGCAAACTGAATTGCGGATGTCTTTTGAGAAAATTTTGCACCTGTTCACCATCTTCACAACTCTCAATACTGCATGTACTATAGAGGATAAAGCCATTATCTGCACACAACCAAGCTGCATTATCCAAAATTTCACTCTGAATTTTTGCCATTTCAGCAATAGTGCGGTCGTTTAATCGCCACAAAGCGTCGGGGCGTTTGCGGAAAACTCCGCTATTTGAACATGGAACATCAGCGATGATAATATCATATTTTTCCGCACTTTCAAACTTGGCGGCATCGGCGGTTAAAACTTTTGCCTGCAAATTGCGAATTTTCAAATTTTCTTCGGTCAATTTCTGACGTTTCGCTGATTTATCAAGGATAGTCATCGCGATTTGATTGTCAAAAATCTCACTTGCCATGATTGCTTTTCCCCCGGGGGCTCCGCACAAATCAATCAAATTCGTTGCTTTTTTGCAATATTCTGCAAGCAGAGTTGTTGCAAACCCGGTAGCAATATCTTGAATGTAAATTCTCCCATCTTTGAGGTAATAACTTTGGAGTAACTCTTTGATATTTTCGGCTTTATACCACTTGAAAATACTGTTTTTAACCTCGATTGCTTCACCTCTGATAGCAGTTAGAAACTCCTCCGGCAATGCAAAATTCAAGGCACTTCGGAAGCAAAATGGGGCGTATTCACCGTAAAGTTGCGTCATCTTCTCGACAAACTCACTGCCGAAACTTTTTTCCCAATGACTTTTTACATTATCCGGGAGCAGCACTTTTTCTAACTCGTTTGCATTTAATGCCTTACGAAGAACTGCATTAACCAGTTTTGAAAAGCCGATAGAATACTTTTTTTTGCTGAATTCCACCCATGCATTGATTGCGGATTCCGGAGCGATTCCATTTTGGTATTTGATATGAGCAATAGCAATTGAAAGAAATTCCGAGGTACTTTTATTGATTTTGCTTAAATTCTCAGCTAAAAAGTTTTCAATTGCCTGCCGATGTCTGAAATAGGCTAAAAACAAGTGCGACAAGGTTTTACGCAAATTTTTATTTTCGAGTTTGAAGTCCAGAAAATCATCCAAAGAGATATTCTGCCGATTAATTTCATTTAACCCCTTAAGTGCTTCTCGAATAATCGGAAAAACTGTTTCGGTTGATTTAGTGGCGACCTTTTTCATAAATTGCATTAATTCAAATCACCTGTGCCGATACGGAATAAATCAGGCATCTCTCCTCTGGCTTCCTGCAATGGATTAACTACGCCCTTGAGAGTAGCAGTGAATGAGACAGAGTAATCATTTTGTTTCTCCTCATCATCCCAACTGGTTGTCTGGGCAAAAAATACTGCAAATTCCCAGCAATGGAGAGTGTGGATAAATCCGATTCGCTGATTGCTGACAAATCCTTCTTCGAAGTCGTAGCGAATTTGGTATGCCAAGCGGGTTCGGCGGTCTTTACTTAATGGGATACCGATACCGGCACGAATCGCCTGAATACGCATATTGTAGAATTTATCGAAAGCACTTCCCGACATAATTTCAGAGAGATGACTTCCCATTGAATAGACGCTTCTATCGGCGTAACTGTCATTATAGACATAGCCCAAAGTAAAGATGAAGTCTTTGATCGGCTCATAGGTAATATCCAATGTCCAGCGGTTTAACCAACTGCCGGTGATTCCTTTACGCTCAACAATCTTGCTATTACGGAATGACGGACCTCGACCGTAATCATTTTCTCCGCCCAAATTGATGCTGAAAAGGGTGCTGATGGTCAAACCCTTGATCGGGCTGGCGGTCAATTTCGTTGCGAAGTCGCCGACCCGGTGAAACTCCTCTTCTTTATTCAAAAAGAGAGTTATATAATTTTCCATTTCAAAGGTATTAATCAAGCGGTTGTTGCTGCGGGTCTGCAAGCGATTTTTCACACCGATACGGAAGAAATGCTGCTCATCGATACGGTCAATATCGTCAAAATAATAGATATTGTCACGATCGACGTTACTCGGAGTAATGTAGGTGTAGTTCACATACGGCACCATGATGTGACGCAAGCCGTCAAGTCGGAAGAAATCGCTTCGCACGTTATTAAAAGTGCCGTGAATTTTGGTATTTGCTTCCACCCCGAATTCGCCGAGGAATCGCACTTTCGCACCGCCTCCGGGGGTATAATTAACCACATTTGCCGGATAATTTTCGTACGGACTATCGGCGAGAAACATATTATTAAGGTCATAACTGCTTACTGCGGTATCAGAAGTGTCGCTGTAAACCGTCATGCGTACCCCTGCTCTGGGGATAATGTTGAGGAATCCAAGATTAATCGGAAAGTAAAGGAAATTGACGGTATCTAAACGCATGGTATCATAATTATCGACATCAGTGAAGTTATAGACACGTCGCGGCTTATCAAAATTACGCCAATTCATAATTGAGTAGTTAATGCTGTGTTCACCCTGATAGTACAAATTGGTATTAAAAATTTCCACTCTCGGCACATCGATACGGAATTCGGGCAATCGCTGTGAGGTAGTTAAGAAATCATTTGTCTGCATTTTGAGGTAAAGCGACATAGTAAGGTAGTCAAACTGCTGTTCCAAAGCAACATAACTGGCAGGTTCCGGATTATTTTTGTACTCCATGTGAAAGAAATCATCACGGAAGAATAGATCGCTCAAAAATTCCACATTCGCCCTTAAGTCCAATCGATTAGTCAGGTGGCTGACATTAGTTAAACGTACATCGTAACGCCAATGGGGAATATCAAAACGCAAGTTGAGCATATCCTCATCCTGAATCGGATCCATATCATAGATTCCGTACATAAAAAGTTCAGTTTTTGAATTTTCGGTTTTAATCTCCACATTGGCACCGTACCCGAAACCGCGTTCAGAATAGTAATCAGCGAGCAAGTTAATTGAAGAATAGGGGTAATCGGTAATTTGAATTTTCTTAAAAAGCGAAACAAATACACCCCAATCGCTATTGTATCCTACACTGAAATCAAAAAGTCCCGGACTTTCGTCTTTGGGTTTATAGAAAGCAGGCAGCCAGAAAATCGGGATGTCATAAATTTTTAATAAAGCATTATTGGCATGAATCGCATGCTGACCGATACTGAAATCATAGTTTGCCATATCGTAGCCATTATTTTGATAGGTATAGAGGTTAATTTCTGATGCCGCCATGGAGTAATGGGCTTTATCCTCTGGCAAATATTCGCAAGTGCTTATTTCCGCACCTTTGAGCGTCATATTTCCGTCGGCTTTCCTAACTCCGCTTTCGGCAGTAAAGGTGAAAGAACCCGCAACGCACTCGGCATTTTCAAATCTCAAATATCCTGACTTGAGATTTCCGAGAACTTTGGTTGCATTCATTTTGTCATTGAGGTAGTAAACGCTTGCTTTCAAAGCAGGATTACCGAAGTTATCAAATGTTACTCCGAGCAAATCGACTTTGACATCAGCCATCTGCTTAAGTCGAGCCAATTCATCACAATTGAGGGTGGTAATCTCATTTTTTCTGGTCAGCAAAAGGGTGTCGCCGAAAGTTTCAAAACCATGATTTTCAGTATTGATAATTACTTTATCAGCTTGGATATTCAAATTTTTACTGCTCAAGTGAACATTACCCTCAAGGATAATATTATTGCCGATCCAAGTCCACTTATCTGCGGAGATATTCTGCAAGTCATCATTAGCGGCATCGGTATTAATATCCTTTGCCGCAACTTCGCAGAACTGCATCGGAATAAAGATACCGATTAACAGAATCAAAAAAATTGTAATTAAATTTTTCACTGATTTATCTCTCTAAAAATCACTTAATTTCACTTATTTTTTGCACCACTCATCCAAACGGCTTTGGATGAAATCAATAACTTGCTGTTGTGCCTCTTTGCCGTTTCCTGTCACCTCAATCGGATCACCGAAATCAAAATAAATCTCTTCATTTATATCCACCGGCCCTAAATCACGGAATTTTTTACCGGTTTTTACGAAATTAGTTTTAAGCGCCATCGGCACCACCGGGACTCCTGCTGACTTGGCAAGTTTAACTCCGATGCTATTAAACTCTTCGGGACTGAAGTTCTCACTGCGAGTCGACTGGGGGAAAATAATCATGGAACGGCCCATTTTCAATACTTCCACTCCGTCAGTTAAAACTTTTTTCAAATCCTCTCTGGGGTTTTGGCGAGCGACACCGACTGCATTCATGGCACGCAGGATGTTGCCGAAAAAGGGAACTCGAAGCAAAGATTCTTTGACCACAAAGGAGAAGTCAACATGCGGACGAATAAAAGCATGGACAATTCCGGTCTCAAGCAAACTCATGTGATTACTTACAAAAACCACTGTTTTGCCGTTCAAGGCTCTTAATTTATTCAGGTTTCTCAAGTGAATTTTGCCCCCGCAACGCTCGGTGGCAATGATGTTTTGAGTAGAGAATTTGACTTGATTTTGAGCGTCAAGTCTGCCGAATTTAGCCACGGTACCGGTTTTGATAAAAACCCAGAAATTGCGGCGGTAAAAGTCAAAACGACAACCGCCCATTAATTTATTAAACCATGAACGACGCCCCTCCGGAGTATCGTAAGTATCTTCCTTAAATATATTATTAGTAACAAATTCCATAATATCACCTGCTATCCGTTACCTATTTCGCTCTTTTTACCTGTGTACAAAAACACACCTTTACATAATATAAAACACTTTTTCAAAAAATCAATAGCATAATAGAACTATATCATTAAATTTTTAATAAATACATCACTCTGAAAAGCATTGCACCATAAATCAGATAGGGAAATATCGCATTGTCACGACATAAAATCATCAATAGTAAGCCGACAAATACCCCTAACAATGTGCAATATCTCGGAATATTTGCATCAATTATATTCGTCCGATTGCCGATGTCCTTGATTGTATTGCCTGCGGTCATCAGCGACAGCACCCAAAAGGGCAGCAGGAAAACAAATGGCTGCAAAGTCAAAATCAATTCCGGAATCAACAAATAAGCAAAAACCCACGTCAATGAGAGGTTGCAGCAAAATTCAAAGGTTTTCGAGCGGTAACTAATCATCAGCAATCCCAATAAACTTAACAACGCCGGGGCAAAAAACCAATAAACCAAACGATATTCTGCAATCATCACAATCACGCTTAAACTTATTACCAGCATAGAATAGCCATTTTCGAACCCATAGAACAGGTAATTATTGTCTTTGTGTCTGGAGCAGAAGATTCTGAATATCAAATAGGCTATCAAAACACAGAGCAAAGTTAATTTGATAACTTTCGAATTAAGCTCCAAATTAATTGTATTTTGAGCTGAAACTTCAGTTGCTCTTATCTCTTCAGGGATAACGAATTGTTCCGGGATGACCTCATCAAGCAGTGCATCAACCTCGGGGGTATTGCTCTGATATGAATTTAATAAATTCAAATAACGTTCTTTCAATAAATTACCATTCTCCTCGGTAATCGCATTAGTAAGAAAAACAAGTGTATTGTCACGGTACGGCTTGACATATCTGCCGTCATAAGTCCTCATCAAATATTCAGGGAAAGCAATAATGCCCTTGCTGTCTTTGAGAAGTTTTTTTGAATAACGCAGAAAAATCCGTTGGGCAATATAATCATCTCTCGGCAAATTCTCGATAATAATTATATCGTAACGTTTGTTTTGATTAAAATATGCCCGCAGAATTTCCGTTCCCGGAAAGCGGTGATTGAGTTTAGGTTTTTTGTTGTTTATATCAACTCCGCCCCAGTACAGCACATCAAGTTTCTCCACCAGCGGGGAATTAAAAATTTCAATCGGCATCAGACTCGGAGCGTACCCGATGTACAAAAGGTGTAAATTTTTAGCATTTCTCTGCAATAGCAACGGAAGCACTAAATTATTGTTATGCAAGTAGTTATCTCGATAATCAATCAAATTATTGCGATGATCATAGACTTGAATATTCTGATTATCGCCGATTTTAGTTCGCACTTTACCCAAAGCGGTGTTGGAGATTAAAATATTTGAATTGCCGGCGTTTTTTTCGTTGGTGTAGTTTTGCAAAAAATTGGTTACAAAAAAACCAAAAAGCAATGTATTCAAAATGATTAAAACCCAGTTGAATTTCACTTTTTTCATGTCACGGAGCGAATAGAGAAAAACGATTCCCCCGATAAAAAGTTCCGCCTTGCTGTAACTTACAAAGAGGTCGCCACCCAGCAGAAATGAACTAACTCCGCCGATAATGAAACCGCCGACAAAAAATTTGCGGTATTCTTTGATAATTCCGTAGAAAATCAAACCGCCGACAAAACCGAGAATTGCCATTTTGGCAAGCAAATTTATCTCGTTTATGCAGAAAGAACTTATCCCCAGCAGAGTTAAACTCTCCCATGATAAATTTTTATGGCGTTTACTTACGAGCAAACCTGCGGCATAACCGATAAAAAGTGAGATAAAACAGAATATTAACCCGTAATAGTATTGAGAATTATTTACAATTTCCAGAGCAATCCGACTTAACCAAAGAGCCAGATATGCACCGGGAAGTGAAAATAATAGAGTTTTCAAATACTTCGATTTTATCACTGTTTTTTAAGTCCTGTTTTACAGCCAAGTTGCAGATTTTACCGCATTCCACAAGGGGCTGTTGAGTTCAATTTTGCGACGCTGACGGGTTGCAAGTTTGATCGGCACATGGGTAAATCTGTCGTGCCAGTGACCGATGACAATATCGGTTCTGCCTGCCATTGCCGCGTGAACTGCATTTTGAGCGAGCATAGCACAGAAAACCGCATCAGTTCCGCGAGCGGGCAAACTGCGAATTAAGTATGACGGGTCAAAATACTTCACATTGACCTCGATATTTTTCTGCTTGAAATACTCGTTAATTTTGTCTTTCAGAAATACGCCGATATCATTGTGGAGAATGTTTCCTGAAGCATCTTTGCGGAGTTCCTGATTTTTAAATAAGTCCTGACCTGTCCCCTCTGCAACAATGATTACTGCGTGATGTTTTTTATTTAAGCGGTTTTCCAAGTTCGGCAAAAATGCATCCAGCCCTGCTCCGTCCAGAATAAACGGTGCTTCAGGCACTAAACAATAGTTGATGTGTGAGTTTGCCAGAGTCGAATACGCCGCAATAAATCCGCTGTCACGCCCCATAACTTTGATTAAGCCGACACCGTTATAAGCACCTTTCGCCTCATTGTGAGCGGCAGTAATAAAAGTTCCTGTCGAGTAAACCGCAGTCTCAAATCCGAATGATTTATCAATAAAGCAAATATCATTATCAATGGTTTTCGGAATAGCGACCACACTGATTCCGAGTTTACGGCGTTTCACCTCTTTAGCAACATCGTGAGCACAGCGAAGTGTCCCGTCGCCGCCGATACAGAAAACTAAATTGATATTCATTCTTACGAGAGTATCAACCATTTCGACCTCATCTTCACGGCCTCTGGATGAACCTAAAACTGATCCGCCTGCTTCATGGAGATCGTCCACATTTTCTTCAGTCAAAATCATCGGTTCGTAGTGGTATGACGGAATCAAACCGCGATAACCGTAGCGAATACCGTAAACTACCGGTACTTTGTATTGAGTTTTCAACGTTCTGGTAAGGAATTTAACCACATGATTCAAACCGGGGCAGAGACCGCCTGCGGTGATGATTGCCGCCTTGCTCCAAGTTGGGTCGTGAAAAATTTTTGAACGGATTCCGGCAGCTTCAAAGCTCGGAATTTCCTCATTTGAATGAACGCAATTTGCCAATTCGACAGTATTGGAAGAATATGCTACGCGACTCTCATCTGCGATAAAATCTGCTTTTTGAATTGGGTTATCAATTCTACATTCGCCTAATTTTTCTACTCTAAAATCTTCAATATTCATTTTTACTCCCTCAATAAAAGAATCTAAAATAATTTTGCAGGAGATTTTTTGTACTCCCTATCCCCCAATAAAATCTTGAAAAAATTTCCCCACATCCAAAGATTTTTACTAAATACATATTTCTTCAGATAATATAGCATAAAAAAAATAAAAAACCAGTTGATTTTTTTGAAAAATGCTGTATTTTTATAACAAAATAAATCAAAATTCAGTAACAAGGGGATTAAAGTGAAAAAATGTATTGAATTTTTAGACGGAATATCACACAAAATTAATAATATTTTGCAAAGTGACAACTTCGCAGTCGAGGTCATGCCGGATTATTTGCGAGAAGAAGTTAAGCGTTATCCGCTTGCAGGCGGTAAAAAGTTACGTCCTGCTCTTTTGGCGGCATCCTGCGGAATTTTGGGCGGCAAGCCGGAAAAATTTCTCGAATTTGCAACTGCGGTGGAAATTTGGCACAATTGGACGCTGGTGCATGATGATATTATTGACTGCGATACTTTCCGCAGAAATCAGCCGACTGCCCATTGCCGTTTGGCAGAAGTGGCGGCAACCAAGTTTGATTTGTCAAAAGCCGACGCATTCAAATACGGCGAAAATATGGCGATTTTATGCGGAGATTTGCAAATAAACTGGGCATACAATTTGATTATCAAAGGTCAGCAGAAATCAAAAATTTCCGCCGATTTAACTCTGGATATAATCCGCAAAATTCAGCAATTCGGTGCTATTAAATTAATTTCAGGTGAAGCAGTTGATGTCGAATTGGCAGTGAAAAAATTGGAAAATATCACACCTGCGGAAGTAATGAAAATGATTGATGGCAAAACTTCTGCACTTTTTCAATGCAGTTGTGAAATCGGCGGAGCTTTGGCACTCGGCACTTTCGATGATTTCAGGATTCAACTTTTGAGTGATTTTGCCCAAGCACTCGGACGGGCATTTCAGTTGCAGGACGATTTGCTGGGAATTTTCGGCGATGTCAATAAATTCGGAAAAAATATCGGTTCGGATTTAAGAGAGGGCAAGCCGACAATTTTACTCCTAAAAACTTTGCAATCAGCAAGTTGCGAAGAAAAAGCATTTATTTTAGGCTGTATCGGCGAAAAAGATTTGCAACTTTCTCAAATTGAAGAAGTTAAGCGAATTATGATTAGTTCAGACGCTTATGAGTTTGTCAATAATGAAGTTCAATATTATCTTCAAAGAGCCAAAGAGTATCTGAATGAGTTGCCTGAAAATAATTACAATGATATTCTGCATGAATTGCTTGAGTATCTGGTCAATCGAAATAAGTAATCGAGATATTGAGCCATTTTTGTAAAGAGTTGGATTCATGGAGTTGCCGTTGAAAGGTCGAAAGAGCGACACCTCATTTCGCTATGTATCCATGTGTCTATGCCTCTATGCCGCCAATTCCGGAAAATAAAAAAAGACTGCCGCTTTCGCAACAGTCTTTTTTCTTACCGAAAAATCAATTATGCATTGTTTTCTTCGATGAAAGCGATAGCATCGCCGACAGTGGTCAACTTTTCAGCAGCTTCGTCCGGAATTTCTGCTCCGAATTCTTCTTCCAAAGCCATAACCAATTCGACCTGATCCAAAGAGTCTGCACCGAGATCTTCGATGAATTTAGCTTCCGGAGTTACCTGATCTTCAGAAACACCCAACTGCTCGACAACGATTTTTTTTACTTTTTCTGCAACAGAAGACATTTTAAATCCCCTTTTTTTTGTTTTGTTAATATTTCACTCATTCCTGAGCAACTATTCTTAAAAAGACCTACTATAAATATAGCAACTTTTTGACAATAATCAAATAAAAAAGCAAAAAAAAACTTATTTTTTTCAGATTTTATTCAAAAAATAATAATTTTTCCACTATTTTTCGCCGAATGGGATAAAAAAGAGATACCCTGATTTGCCCTGCGGCGTGATTTTCAAATTAAAAATCCGCTTGAGGAAAGACCACTCTTCGGAGTTTGCTTCTTCACGATAACGGAAAAAAAGCAATAACTCCAAATCGAACTTTTCTTCACTGCCGCTGTACGAAAAGAGCGGAAAAAGGTGGTAACTTTTTTCTGTAATATCCACACTGTTTTCTGCAATAATTTTCTCTAATAAACGAGTGCAATCCTTGCTGTTAAGCGGAAATTCCGCATCTGCATCAAATTCCTTTAATTTACGTTCTGCCAATGACTTCTGCATGGCAAAATTCCCATTGCCTTGATTTTTATTAAAAAGTTGATTTTGGGTCAATTCCTGACGGTACAGCATATTTTGATAGATAACGAGATTTTTCATTAAATCACTGATTAACTCTTTGTTCTGCAATGACTTCCACTTGCGATAGACAAGTTTTTCTTGAATATAAACAATTAAAATTTGGTCTGAATCATATTCAATTACCGCCTTTTTTCCGCCGTATGGACTGATTTTATTGGGGACATCGGGGATAGTTAAATTAGGATTGCGGAAGTTTTTGAATTCACTCAAAGGGTAGAGAATGCTGAAAAAATTCTCCCGATCACTGTCAGAGTAGTAATATAACGGGAAAAAGATATTTTTGCGTTTTACCGCCTTGCTCCCTAATTTATGCTCAAATTGATTTTTGAAGTTATCAAGCATCATAATGTTAGTCGGACTTGATAAATCATTAATTCCCAAAGCCTTAAGAATCAAGTTCAACTCAAATGCACTTCGCTGAATTGTTACGCTGTCACCTTTTTTGATTGCTTCAGACAGAATATTAAAAAGGAATCTCGCCTTTTTGATCAACTCCGGATTTAATCGATAGGGGTTGTTGAATTGAAATTTCTCCTCGGAGCTTTGGTAGTAAAGCAGACAATAGAGCGAAGTAAAGTTGTTATTCTCAAAGAGTTGTGAATTTTTTTGCGATTGATGATAGTTAAAAAAGAGTAATATATTCAAAAAATCACTGTTCTGCGTATCCTGATAACCGAAAAACGGCACGAAATAAAAATAATCATCCCCCCAGAAACTATTAACAAAGTAATAATTCTCCTTTGCCCCGTTTTCGGTATGGAATTTGCAGCCGCAAAGCACCACCGCCATTGCAAGTGAAAAAAATAGCAAAATTTTTGTTTTCATCGAAGTCAACTCCTCTTTATTAATTAAAATAGCACCGATTCGGCAAAAATCAATCGCTTAACTAAAAAAAGTGACCGCCCTGCCGAAACTTTAATTTCAGCAGAGCGGTCGGAACAAAGAAAAAAGAAAGAATTAGTTAGTTGTTTGTGCTTTCGGCGGCGGTGTTTTTTCCGGCTCCTGCGTGTCGGAAACAGCAGGGATACCCTGATGATTATCCATAATTCGCATCGGATAAATTATTTTGATATTTTCCTTTACCGGCTGCTTCATAATGACATCATCAAGCACATTCACCGAGACAAATGAGAGTATCCCCGTCCAGAAAAGTGCCAGTATTAACGCCAAAGAATTAAGCACGACACCGCTTAATGCCATCATGCAGAAGTCATCTCGGCAGAGTTTGCAGATTCCGACAATCAGCCCGACGGCGGCAGGAATGATGATCATGTACCCGAGATAGGGGAACAATGCGGTCAAAAAGACGATCATTCCGATGATAATTGATAAAGTACCCATAAAAACCTCCTCTTCGTTTGTACGGAGCAAAATTTTTTTCTGCACCGGCTTGTTATTTTTTTGGGAACTACCTTAACTATAATCGGAAAATTTTATTTGTCAATTCAAGGTAAAAAAATAAAGAGTAATCGCGATTGATTACTCTTTTTATAAATATGGCACTAATTTCGGTAAGTCATTACCCGTAAACTTGTTACAGCGACAGATCATCAAGTGCATCCCATACGGACGGTTCTTTTTGCTCCACCTGATTGCAGGAACATTTTTTCTCATTGAGATTAATTCCGCAACTTGGGCATAACCCCAAACACTCTTCACTGCAAATAAAATTCATCGGGATCTCCAGAATTAACTCCTCCCGCAGTTCTTCGGTAACATCCAAATCCTCAATTCCTTTGATTTCATCAAAAAACAACTTCAATTCGGCTTCAACTTTTTCCTGAACTTCTTTCAAACATCTGCCGCACTTTGATTGCACCATAGTCCACACTTTGCCGTTTAATTCAATTCCGCCGACGTGGTATCGGCATTGAAATTTATAGTGCAAATCATCGTGCATTTTCAAAAATTCGCTATCCTCGATTTCAAAAATTTCAGCATTCAAAACTCCTTCAAAATCAAGCACATGTGCTTTCTCAAGTTGTGAAATGTGGATAATTACTCTATTTTTAGTTGACATTAGTTTGCTCCGTTCAATTTTTTCCTCATTGCTTCTGCAACAATTTGCGGTACATACTGCTCAAAACTTCCGTTCAAGTTGGCAATCTCTTTGACCATGTGGGAGCTGATAAATGAGGTATTGGCATTAGGCATCATAAAAATTGTTTCGCAACTTGCCAGCATGCTTCGATTCATCAACGCCATCTGGAGTTCATACTCAAAATCGGAGAAAGCCCGTAAGCCTCTTAAAACCGCATCGGCTTTGAAAGCAGTAATTGCATCAATCAAAAGTCCCTCAAATGAAACGACTTTGACATTCGGAATCTCTTTGCAGCACTCACGGATTAAATTCTCTCGCTCGGTCAAAGTAAACATCGGATTTTTGCCGGGATTGATTGCCACACCGATAATAACTTCATCAAATAACTTGCTTGCCCGCTCCACCAAATCGAAATGTCCGATTGTAAACGGGTCAAAACTGCCGGGATATAAAACTTTTTTCATCTGAACACCTTTTCGTCATTTTCTTAAAAAACTTCCGTCACTTTTCCGTCATTTTCAATTTTTCTGTATAAAATTGTCGTTTTTTTGCAAAAAATTGACGGTTTGCGTGAAATATCACTTGAATATTTCAATTATTAATATACTGTATAAAAAGAATAAGTCAAATTAGAATTGCAATATTGAGGTAATATTTTGTTTCGGAATTTTTGGAATAAGACAATTGCAGAATTAAATCAGAAATACGGGGAGAGAAAAATTTTTCTCGGCATCGGAGTTTTTGACGGAGTTCATTTGGGGCATAAAAGGGTATTTGAGGAGTTGCGAAAAATCTCTGCTCCGTCAAATGGAGTAAATGTTGCCGTCACTTTTTCTCCACACCCTCGAAGTCTGCTGGCAGAGGCGAAAAAACCGCAGTTGCTTATCGGGCTTGAGACACGGGAGAAATTTCTTAAACTTGCGGGGGCTGATGAGGTAATTACCGTCAATTTTACTCGTGAGTTTGCCGCTTTGAGTGCAGAGGAATTTCTCAATATTCTTGTTGCAGAGAGTCATGATACTTTAGGCGGGATTTGCGTCGGCAAAAATTGGCGTTTCGGAGCAGGGGGCAAGGGTGATTATCACTTGCTTGCTGAATTTTGTCGGGTAAAAAATCTGCTTTTTTCAGGGGTAGATAATTTAATTATCGATAATGAAGTTGCAAGTTCGAGCAATATCAGAATCGCTTTGAGTTCAGGGCTTTTTGAAAAAGCAAATCGGCTTTTGGGGAGAAATTACCGCTTGCGTGGGATCGTGGAGAAAGGCTACAATATCGCCTCAACCAAACTCGAAAAACCAACTGCAAACTTAAAAATTGAGAATGGTATTCTTTTCCCTGACGGGGTCTATGCGGCTTGGGCTTATCTGGGGGATGAAGTTTATCAAGCCGCAGTAAATATCGGTTTTGCCCCGACCTTTAATTATCAAAAAAACGAGCGGAGAATTGAGGTGCATTTACTGTCCTTTGACGGTAATATTTACGGAGAGTATCTGGAAATAGAAATTGTCAAGCATATTCGAAGTGAGAAATCTTTTAACTCCGCCGATGAATTAAGACGGCAGATCGCCGCCGATATTACGCAAATTAAAAATGTATTAAATAAGTAGAAAGGAATTTTTATGGAGTCTAAACAATCATACAGCGTATCTGAATTAGCAGCTATCTTGAACTTACCGAGAACGACGATTAATGACTGGTTAAGTAAATATGCCAGATTTTTGGATACGGAACTTAAGGGGAAACGCAAGGTATATTCCGCAAATTCGCTTGCCGTACTTAAAGATATTGCCAATTTTAGAAACAATGGGATTCAACTCCCCGATATTGATAAATTGCTGGAGGATAAATACGGCATTCACGGCGAAATTCAAGATGAAAATTTGACGGATAAAAGTGACGAAAACAAGCAAAATGACGGAGCATCAAGTTCAAGCGAATTACCTGCACAAACCGTCAATTCCGAAGAAATGACGATTTTGGTTAAAAATCAATTTGAAGAATTGCTGTTGCGTATGGAAGAGGTAAATAAGAGTAGAAATTCTGCCATCAGACGGGCAAATGCTTTTCTGGCAATGTTATTTATATTGCTTTTTGTCCTGCTCGGAGCCGGTGGTTTTTTGGGGTTAAAAATGTTTGCAATCAGCGTGCAGAGCGATAATGCCGCACAAAAAGCGGAACTAAAACGTGATTACACTGCTATGCAGAAAAATTTGACGGATAAATTTATCGAAAATAACCGTCAAATTTCTGATTTGTCGGAAAAAACTTCTGCCGATTTGGAGAATATTGTAAGTAATTTGAACAACAAAAATGACGAACTCAAAAAAGAATTGGACGCCCAGCGGCTTGAATTGAAAAAATTATTGGAGGAACTTAAAGCCGAAAATAAAAACCTCGAAGCAGAGGCTATCAAAAAACGTGAGGAGTATGCGGCAAAACAATTGGAAATTTTAGAGAATATGAGAAAAAATCAAGCCGAACTTGAGAAAATCAAAAATGAATTGACCGAAAGCCGTAAATCTGAAGCCGCTTTGCGTGAAAAATTGGAAGAGATGAAGTCAGCCACCGCTCAAGAAAAACAAACCTCATCAGAAACAACCGAGGTCAATAGCGATGCAAAGGAAGTTGCTCCATGATTAAAGGAATGGGTATAGATATTACTGAAATCGCCAGAATCAAAAAGGCGATCGGAAGTTTCAATGAGAGTTTTGTAAAAAGAGTTTTTACTGAAAAAGAACAGCAAATCGCCTCTGCCCGCAAAGATTTTGTCACTTTTTATGCCGGAAGATGGGCGGCAAAAGAGGCGGTATCTAAAGCATTAGGTTGCGGAATCGGGGAGAAGTGCAGTTTCACAGAGATTGAAATACTTAACGATGATTTTGGAAAACCGCAGGCTTTTTTAAGCGGAAATGCCGCAGAAACTTTTAAGTCGCTTAATGCCGAATTTCTGCATATTACCATTAGCCACGAGGGCAAAAATGCAATTGCCATGGCAATCATTGAATAAAATTAAAAAATATAGAATTTATCCTGATTTTGGCAGTCCTTATTATACTCTCTAAAAAATGAGACTGATTACCAATTTCGCTTGCAAATAGTCTTTATTGTTAATGGGTAATATTATAATATAATATTATCAAAATTTTTACTATCGATTTTTCACGAGTCTTTTTCACCTTTTTGCCCATGTAGTAATTTTTCGCAAATTTGCAAAATGTGGCAATACGGTATAGATTATCCTTGTTAAAGGCAAAAAAAAGTCATAATCATTTATAAAAAATTTTAATGAAGAGGAGTTGCAGAAGCGGTTTTCTGCAAAAAAACACAAAACAAGGAGGAGTCTATATGAATAAGACTGCACAAAGAGACGCGATTCTCAACGAGTTAAGAGCTCACAATTCGCACCCGACTGCCGACAAACTTTATGAAGTGCTGCGGAAAAAACTTCCGCAGATAAGTTTGGGCACCGTCTATCGCAATTTGGAACAGATGGCTTCGAGAGGAACTATCAAAAAACTTTCGCTCGCAGGACATCAAAAAAGGTTTGACGGCGATTTATCACGTCACTACCACATTCGCTGTCCGCACTGTGATAATATCAGCAATATCAAAGTTGATTCATTGATTAATCTGGATGATGAATTTCAGGAAGTTATTAAAAAAATCGGCTGTGACAACTACTATTTTGAACTTATCAGTCTTTGCGATGAATGCAAAAATAAGTTAATCGAAGAACAGAAAGAAGCCGAAAGAATTGCCCAAAGCAAGAAAAGAGAGGTGCTGGTATGGACCAATTAAGACACCCTATATACAAATGTGCTGTTTGCGGCAATGTGGTAGAACTTTTAACTTCGGGGGCAGGTGAACTTGTTTGCTGTTCACAGCCGATGAAGCTCCTGATCCCCAATACCGATGAGAACGGAGCAACCGAAAAGCATTTGCCGATCATTTCCGAAAATCCCGACGGCACCTCGCTGGTCAAAGTCGGCTCACTTCCCCATCCGATGACCGGAGAACATTATATTGAATGGATTGAAATTATCAATGGTTCATACGTCAATCGCAAGTATCTGTCCCCCGGTGATGCCCCTGAAGCATCTTTTTATCTCAAAAAAAAGAGCGGTATTTACTTGCGTGCTTACTGCAATAAGCACGGGTTGTGGGAGAGTAAAGAGTAAAAAAGAGTTTTTAATTTGAGGAGTAATGAAATGAAAATAGAAAAAGAACTTTTGAAAGCACTTAATAACCAAATTAATCTGGAGTTTGTCTCGGCTTACTTGTATTTAAGTTTGGAACTGTCGTTTGCAAATATGAATTTGGACGGCATTGCCGAATGGCTGAAAAAACAAGCTCAGGAGGAATTGGAACATGCGGAGAATTTAATGCGTTACATGTTGGATAATTGTTGTTGCGTGGAGCTTAAAGATATTGCCGCACCGCCGATTATCTGCGGAACTCCGCTTGAACTTTTTGAAATTGCTTACGAGCATGAGCAAAAAGTTACCGATTCACTGAAAAGCATTGCCAAAAAAGCCGATGCAATTCAAGATTTTATCACGCTGAATTTGATGCGTGAATATTTGATTGAGCAAGTGGAGGAAGAGCATAAAATTTATAACATTATTTCTAAAATTCGACTTGAAAATGAATCAAATTGCAGTATATTATTTTTGGATAAGGAGTTATCCTGTTGTAAATAATAATAGAAAACTGTAATAAAAGGGTTGAATATATGAAGCAATTTTTCAAGGCAGTACAGATAAGTGAAAATACTTACTGGGTCGGTGCGATTGATTGGAATGTAAAAAATTTCCACGGATATACCACAAATCGCGGAACTACTTATAACGCTTTTTTGATTCTCGACGAAAAAGTAACTTTGATTGACACAGTCAAAGCTCCTTTTTACGATGAATTAATGGCGAGAATCAGTTCCGTAATTGATCCAGAGAAAATTGATTACATTATTTCAAATCACTCCGAACCCGACCATTCAGGTGCTTTGGAGAGAGTCGTAAATGCGGTGAAACCGGAAAAAGTTTTTGCTTCACCGATGGGGCAGAAAACTTTGAAGGCATATTTCGGCGAGGATTTTCAGGTGGAGACCATGAAAACAGGCGACACCTTGAATATCGGCAAAAATACCATTGCCGCAGTTGAGACCAAAATGGTTCATTGGCCCGACAGCATGGTAACTTATGCAACCAATGAAAAAGTGCTTTTCTCGCAGGACGCATTTGGTATGCACTTGGCAACAAGCAAACTTTTCAGCGACGAGAATGACCGCAGCATTTTGAATTACGAGGTCAAAAAATACTTCGCTAATATCTTGCTCCACCTCTCTCCGCAGGTTGCCGCTACCATTGCGGCATTGCCGAAACTCAATTTGGATATTCAAGTAATTGCACCTGACCACGGTCCATTGTGGAGAACTCAGGACGAGATGAATTACATCGTCAATTTGTACAAGGAATTAACTGAACAGCAAGCCGGCAAAAAAGCGGTTGTTTTCTACAATACCATGTGGACTTCGACTGCAAAAATGGCGGCGGCTTTGAGCGACGGCTTGAGGGACGGTAATTTGGAAGTAAAATTGATCGATCTCGGAGGCAGTGACCGAAGCGAAGTTATTACCGAAGTATTTGATTCTGCCATTGTCTGTGCCGGAGCACCGACCATGAATAATCAAGTCTATCCCGCTATGGCTGATATATTAACCTATGTCAAAGGGTTGCGTCCGAAAAATAAAATCGGATTTGCTTTCGGTTCATTCGGTTGGAGCGGAGAGGGTCATAAATTCATCCAGAATACAATGGCTGACATGAAGTTTGAACTGCCCTTTGAGCCGTACAGCTGCAAGTATATGCCGACAGAGAAAAATTTGGAAGAGATTTTTAATATCGGTAAATCTCTTGCTGAATTGGTAAATAATAAATAAAAGAGAGAGGAAAAAATTATGGAAAAGTACGTATGTGATGCATGTGGTTATGTCTATGACCCTGAAGTCGGTGATCCCGACAACGGAGTTGCTGCAGGAACAGCATTTGAAGCACTTCCCGAAGATTGGGTTTGCCCGATTTGCGGAGTAGGCAAAGATATGTTTTCTGCTGAATAATCAGTAAATTGCAGTAATTTTTTTCAGGCTGTTGCACAAGTGCAAACTTATGCAACAGCTTTTTTGTGAGTAAATAATTAACTTGTCAGCAAACTCTCCATGCCTCCCATTGCTTAATTTTATGGGTTATTCTATGTTTTTTTTGAAAAAAAACCAAAAATTGTAAGTTTTTGATTTGCTTTTTCTTATAATTATTATATCTTATTATTAAGTTTATTTTTTTTATTACAAAAGAGGTGTTTATTATGTTAATGCAAAAATTGATAAGATTTTTTTCTACCGATATCGGTATCGACTTGGGAACTGCAAACTCACTGGTTTATGTCAGAGATAATGGCGTGGTCGTTAATGAGCCGTCTGTGGTGGCGATTAATGACAAGTCCGAGGTGCTGGCTGTCGGCGAAGATGCTAAAAAAATGTTGGGAAAAACCCCGATTAATATTAAGGCTATTCGCCCGATGAAAGATGGTGTGATTGCTGATTTTGATATTACCGAGGTCATGCTCCGTACCTTTATTCAAAAAGCACAAACTTGTGTGCCGTGGTATCAGAGATTATTACGCCCATCAATTATTATCGCTGTCCCCTCTGAAATCACCGAGGTTGAGCGTCGTGCGGTTAAGGAAAGTGCCAAAAAGGCCGGTGCAGGCGATGTGATGATTGTTGAAGAACCTATGGCGGCGGCGGTCGGTGTCGGCTTACCGGTTTATGAGCCTCGCGGCAATATGATTGTGGATATCGGCGGCGGTACAACTGAAGTTGCAGTTATCTCTCTCTCCGGTATCGTTGCCACCAAAGGCGTAAAAGTCGGCGGAGATGAACTTGACCGTGCTATCGTTCAGCACATGAAACGCAACCACAATTTGATGATCGGTGAATTAACTGCGGAGCAGATCAAAATTAAAATCGGTTCAGCTTACCCCTTGGAAGATGACAAGGTGCTGGAAGTTCGCGGTATGGATATGAATTCTCGTATTCCCAAAACGGTCAAAGTTACCGGCGAGGAGATTCGCAGAGCCTTGATGGAACCGATTACCGTGGTTGTCGAAGCCGTCAGAATTGCATTGGATAAGTGTCCGCCGGATATTGCGGCAGACCTGATCGACAGCGGAATCATGCTCGCAGGCGGCGGAGCAGTTCTTAAGGGACTTGATCGCTTGATTTCCGAAGAGACCGGACTGCCGGTTTTTGTTTCAGAGGATCCGCTTAATGCAGTTGTTACCGGAACCGGAATTATGCTTCAGAATGATTTAATTTACCGTAATTAATCACTCTGATTCTCTAAAATATTTGAAGTTTCAGGTAAAAAAATGTTTGGTTTTTATCGTGTCGCAAGCGTAATTAATTCTTGCCGTATTGCTGATATAGAGGCTAATTGTCAGAGTATTATCAAACTCAGCAATCAGGCGGCAAAGGCAAATAGTGCAGTTATCGTTTTCCCCGAATTAACTTTAACTGCTTACAGTTGCAAAGATCTTTTTTTCCGTCCGAATCTCGAACGGGAAGTCTCAGAAGCAGTAAAAAAAATCGTTTCGGCTTCAAAAGCAATAAAAAGTGTCATTGTTTTCGGGATGCCGCTTAAGCATAATGATCTGCTTTATAATGTCGCCGTGGTGATTCAATCAGGCAAAATTTTGGGCGTCGTGCCTAAACAAAATCTTCCTAACTACAAGGAATTCAATGAAAAACGCTATTTCGTCAGCGGCAGCATGCTTGAAGATTGCGAAATCGAACTTGCGAATGAGGTTGTACCATTCAGCAAGTCGCTGATTTTTGAGTTTAATAATGAATTTAGTTTCGGAATTGAAATTTGTGAAGATTTTTGGAGTTTGACTCCGCCATCAGCCCAACTTATTGCCAATGGTGCGAAACTTATCTGCAATCTTGCCGCCAGCACGGAATATGTCGGAAAACACAATTTACGAACTCAATTAATTTCTGCATACAGCAATCGCTGCAATTGTGCTTATTTATTAAGTTCAGCAGCCTGCGGCGAATCAATCGGCGACAGTATCCACGCTGGACATGCAATTGTTGCTGAAAATGGTGCAATTTTGGTTAATAGCAAACCTTTTGCAAGGAAGAATGAGATTAGCTATGCAGATGTGGATTTTGAGCGAATTGCATACGCCCGTTTGGCAAATTCATCATTTAATTCACAGCCGACGAAGTTAAAAAATATTCGCAGGATTAAACTTGCAGATTTGCCGAAACTTGAAACTATCAATTATGCAAATATCAGCAAAAATCCGTTCTTAGGTGCTTCAAAAGCGGAAAATGCAAAAATTTGTGCAGAGATTTTTGAAATGCAGGCAAATGCTTTGGCAAATAAAATTGAATTTGTGAAAGCAGAAAAAATACTAATCGGCATATCAGGCGGACTGGATTCGACATTAGCGTTATTGGTTTGCTGTGAAGCTTGCAAAATTCTCGGGATGAGCCCGAAAACTATCATGGCAGTAACAATGCCGGGATTCGGCACAAGTGACAGAACTTACTATAATGCAGTTAATTTGTGCAATAAATTAGATGTAACTTTGCGGGAAATAAGCATTCGAGAATCTGTAACTTTGCATCTCAAGGATATTGACCATGATATTAATTTGCATGATGTGACTTATGAAAACAGTCAAGCCAGAGAGCGTACCCAGATTCTTATGGATTTGGCAAATAAATATCGTGGTGGTATCGTAATCGGAACAGGTGATTTGTCAGAGATCGCCCTCGGATGGTGCACCTACAATGGCGATCACATGGCAATGTATAGCGTAAACTCTTCAGTACCAAAGACTTTGATGCGTCACATTATTGCTGAAATTGCTGATAATTCAACTTCTGAATTGCAAATGCTTCTCTATGATATTATTGATACACCCGTAAGCCCGGAACTGCTGCCGAGCGACAGCAACGGCGAAATTGCACAAAAAACTGAAGCCGTTATCGGGCCTTATGAATTGCATGACTTTTTTATCTATCACTTTATTAAAAACGGTGCAGAACCGAAAAAGTTGGAATTTATGGCAAATCAAGTTTTCCAGAACGAGTTTTCAGCTGATTTAATTCATTCAACTTTGAAAACTTTTATCCGCCGTTTTTTCAGTCAGCAATTTAAGCGTAACTGCATGCCGGAAGGTCCGAAAGTAACTGAAGTTTCACTTTCATCAAGAGGGGATTGGCAGATGTCAAGCGAAGTTAATTCCGGAATTTGGCTCAAAGAGTTGGACTAAATGGAAAAAATCATTTTAGGCGGCAAAGAGACTTTTATCGTTGCCGAACATCATCAAGTTTTGCCGATTTGGCAAAGTTTTTATAAACAAAATGGCATTGCTCCTGCTGTCGTCACTTTGGATCATCACACCGACACTCTTCCGTCATTTTCACGAATTTCTGCTCAAAATAGCAATTTTAAGCTTCCGTCAAATTTAGAAATTGACGAAATACTTGAATTTTTGCAGCATGATGAACATATTGATTATGCATTGAAATCAGGGATGGTTAAAAGTTCGGTAATCATCGCCCATACCCAGAGTGAAATTGTAGCAGATGAGCGAATCACTCTTTTAAGTGACGGTTTTTTATCCGATGAAATACCGCTTAATGACCCTAAATTAATAACGTATTTTGATTCAGCCTTGGAAGATGAATTTCTTAAGCAATTTGAATTATTTTTTCCCCAAAAGCCCTATATTTTAGATATTGATTTAGATTATTTCAAAACTTTTAGGTCATTAGAGCCGAAAAATTTTTCAATCTTCAGGCGTTTGGTAGAAAATGCCGAAATAATAACTTTATCGCGAGAAGAAATCTGGATAAAATTGCTCACATTTGAAGATAGTAACTTCAATTCAAACTATGTCATTAAAAGATTACAGAAACTATTAAATTAGTTTTTTTTGTGGGGACTAACGCCGTCCCCACACCCCTACGCAAGGTCAGCGACCTTGACCAAAAGCGATGCGAAAATTTTACAAATTTTCACATCTCAAAATTTTTCCTCACATCCGTGAGCGAAGGCAACAACTTTTATTAAAAGTTTTTGCCTTTCGAAACCTAATTTCAAAAAAACCGTTGACAGGACGAAATGGGCGTTGGTCACTGCTGTAATTCTGGATTCTTCGCTTCGCTCTGAATGACGGTGGTTTGTCTTTGCCTCCGTGGTACAATATATAGCCGTCATGCAGAGGAGTGAAAGCGACGAAGCATCCAGTCTACGAGCCGTCAGGCTCGCACTTCGTCGCTCCGAAAGAGCGACACCTACAATAATTTATAATTCCCCTGTCCTCCATAACTTTGGGTGACGGAGGATGCATTCTTAATTTTTAATAAATATATTTCAATTAAAATTTGCAATTTATTCAGATTGAGATTATATTAACTCAATTTCTATAACGAAAGGATTTATTAACATAAAAAATAGATAAAAATTAGAGATATGAACTGATTGTAAATCGTCGAATCCAGAACTACCACTTCTAAAATAGATTGATTGCAACAATATGTTTATAATTGGGACATACCAAGTATCGTCTTGGCATGTTCTGGTTATGTGTATTGTTGCATGCTGTGGTAGGCATTGGATTCGGCACATTTTCAGAATGTGCCTCTTTTTTTATCGCAAAAAAGCAAGGAGTTTATCATAGATGGCAAAGTACAATAAACACGATTTCCCTGAACTTGAGGAGGACGAAAAATTTTACGCTCAAGGACTTACTAATTTAGAAGAGATGAGAGAAGCTTACAAAGGAAAGACTATAGTTTTTGATTGCCGTAATCATGAGGAAGTATTGGCATTTAAATTAATTTCGGCAAATATTAACTTTTT